>JAEOTF010000505.1 GCA_016840025.1 Candidatus Hodarchaeota archaeon | reverse complement strand
CGGGGCTGTAACCGATAAGCTTGTGGAATACTATACCCAGCGTGCCAAGGCGGTTGGACTCGTGATTGTGGAGCACAGTTACGTGAGGCTTGACGGGAAATTGAGTGAAAGACAGCTGGGGATATACGATGACCAATTGATTGGTGGTCTTGAACAACTTGTCAGCAGCGTCCACGCTACGGGCACACCCATTGTCATCCAAATTAACCACGCGGGGAGTAGAACCAGCAAGGAAGCCATGGGGTCTCAGCCTGTGGCTCCTTCAGCAACTGAAAAAGCTAGGGAGCTTAAAGTTGAAGAACTCGTGAGCGTAGCTGAGGCTTTTGTGTTGGCAGCGGACAGGGCGATGAAGGCCGGGTTTGACGGCGTGGAAGTGCATGGCGCCCACAGTTTCCTCCTTAACCAGTTCTATTCACCCCTTACCAATAAACGAAGGGATCGGTATGGAGGCTCTCTTGAGAACAGGAGTCGATTCCCCCTCGACGTCGTTAAACGGGTGAGGGATACGATTGGTGGACGGCTGCTGTTGTACCGTTTAGGCGCCGTCGACTTGGATCCCGCTGGCACGCAGCTTGAAGACTCATCAACGTTTTCCATGAAGCTCAAGCAAGCGTCTTTGGACATCCTTGATGTATCGGGTGGCCTGTGCGGTAGTCGTCCCCCGCAACTGCTAGATACACCCGGCTTTTTTGTTCCTCAAGCCAAACACATTAAGGAAGCCGTCGATATTCCCGTCATTGGCGTCGGTGGAATTCGCGATCTACGATACGCGAGCCGTCTCATCGAGGAAGGAGCCGTCGACTTGATAGCAGTAGGCACACCTATCTTGCGAGACCCGGACTGGGCGAGTAGGGCCCTCAAAACGTTAAAAGCAAGTTAAGACCCTAACGTTCACCGGCTCCCACTCGCTAGCTAGCTAATGTAACTAACGTAACTTTAAGATAGCGCGCGCTAGTGTTGAGAAAGGTATAATCCATTTTTAGGCCCTGAAACACTTTTAGAATATTAAAATTATGCGTACGCTCTATGTATTTGAACTGAAACTGTTTAAGTGCAACGGATTGGGTCATCACTGTTAATCGGGAATGACAACACTATATTTAGGTGATAGCGCGCGCAGATATTTAACGTGAAGAATAAATGAGTTCTTTGAATCCGAAGTTGAAATTCTCCGAATACAGGTGGGCAACACGCAGACTATTGAAATCCTAATCAATGAAGAAGCCTTATCGTTCGCCATATATTTGAGAAAGGAAAGAATGGATTCCTAGAATCGGAATCACCGAATAGTACTTCTTTGAAAACTTGAGTTATAGTTAGAGATGTTAAAATGAAAACTTCCATTATTGAACGTTTTATATTTGGCTAAGTCTTAGATTAAAATTCTCCAGCAAATTATCATAAGTTTTAATGAAATTTGCCTTACTTTTTGAATTGTAATCGGCTAACTCTTTTATTTGTTCACCATTCATGTCTTTTATCCTTCCTATAATACCCCAACCTTTCTTCAATACATCAGAACCATAACGTTCCTTTGCCACTAACACATTAGATTTTAGCCATTTTTGATAACGTGTTAATTCAGACAAAGCTAAATTAGTTATGGAAGAGAATATTAATTCTTTAAATATTAGGTCATGGGGTTTCTTTATTTCAACAACCCTAACACCGTCAGCATATACTAAAATGAAATCAGCTTCGTTGGTTGTTCCAAGCGTCTGTTTTGGAAGAACACGTTTTGCATTTAGGTCGATGATTGATGTATGATCTTCGAGGAAATCTTGTACTTCCTGTTCATCACCATCAGTTCGAGAAATCAACTCTTCAAATTGGTTTTTCAGCTCTTTTAACATTGTTATAAGGATCTTCTTTATTTTAGCGGACAATTGAAGGGGTGACTGTATAAACAATGCATGGTTTAAATAACGCGTGAAGTCATTATCCGCATACCACTTTGCTTTTTGTTCAGTAAGTTCTACGCAGTTTTCTGTCATCATCCAAAGAAAACGAATAAGTGAGTTTACTCTGCCATAGTCGTTTACCCCTGACAGCCTGCAATTCATCATTTGAATTTCACAAGATTTATCTAAATGCATGACGCTCCTTCTGTGAAAATTCTCACCACCTCTCTGAAACCTTTTCCCTTTTGCTGGATTAATCGCCCAATCCCAATTGTTGAGATTATGGTTCATATGCAATACTCTAGTGGCATTTGTCCAACTAAAGACTGCGAGATAAGTAGGAGGAGGTAAATATGGAAGAAAAACTTCCTCTACGCGTTTCTTCGAAGCCTTTACAGTAACCGATTCGCGTTCTGCTCTTCTTTTGAATAGGATAGTCACGCCATTTGAGCATAGTCTAGCTCGAATTATATACGGTTGATAGAAAAAATCTGGAAATATCATCCAACGCTCCTTTGGAATCTGCCCGATTAATGTCCTAAGTTCTTCAGTATAAGTTTTGACAAATCTCTTGAGTGCATCCATTTTTTCAATCTCGTTTTATTACTATCAGAAGTGGCTAATTTATTTACTTAAAATTCTTCTTAATATCATCAACTCGTTTAGCGTACGCACTATTTTAATCCTGTAGTTGTTATCTGCGAGATAACATAATATTTCTAACTAGCTTGCTTCCGCACATCAGTTGTGAATTGGCGTGCACAAGTGAAGGGCCCGCTAAAACTTTTCGTTATTTTATTATATATTCCCGTACTGGCTCCCCACTGCAATTCCGACTCCTCTCTAGGTTTAGGCCAATGATTAAATTCAATTTGTTTATTGTCTTCTTTCACAATTTTAAAAATAGGAAGCTTGTTTCGTTCGTGTTTAAGAGCGTATTTTGCTCGATTATAAATTCTGTCGGATGGCTCATCGTTCAGATGCGATATCCAATAATTTAAAATCTGTGAACCGCGCGCGCTAAGGGGTAACCGAATCTTTCAGCTGACCCTCTGTAATTACTTTTCATGAAAATAACAGGGATAATTACGCGCACGGGTTAATGACGTTATCTATCAACTTTGCTCCGTTAGACTTTGCTAAAAAAACATACCAGAAGATTTTGATACCGATTATAACCACGCTATCTAGCTATCTACTTCCCCCATTGGTATATACCCCAACTTTACATTTCGCCAATAGTTGCACCCTAAAAGTTGTACCAAGATCCTTCTTAGAAATTTCTTCTGTAGCAAACAGTTCTTTCTATCGCATGTGGAACAACTCATTTCCATACTTATCGCCTGTAAATTATTACGTACTACGTGTCTTAAAATATAATAGCATGCATGGGTTTATGTTCTTATGGGTATAGCTAGCTGATTTTCAAATCTATATTGATTTAGAAAGTGAATAACGTTAGATAGGTTATGTGAGGGGTAACAGCTTAAGGGTAATATTGGTAGTAAACTTTTTAACAGTTATCATCAAGACGCGCGCGCTTAGTATGTATACCATCTTACGGACAATAGTATTATAGCTAACTCTTACGTGTAAATGAAATTACTTGTAACTAGCGCGTGTTATTTTAATACCCAAAATCATAATGCCAATTTATAATATTCAATAGTCTTCTGTAAGCCATCTTCTAATTCGATATTTGGATACCACTTAAGTAGTTTTCTCGCTTTATCCCAGCTAACTACTTCATTTTTTATGTCAGTAGAATAATCTCCTTTGAATTGAATATTTATTGGTAACGATAGTAATTTTAAAATTTTTTTTGCCAAGTCTACAATGTTTGTCCTCTTTCCTGTCCCAATATTAAATACCTCACCAATCGATCTATCCTTTTGTTCTGCTACAACTAAAAACGCTTTAATTACGTCACTAACGAATACAAAATCCCGAGTGGGCATATCTTGCTTATTGCCTTTTCCTATAATAATTCTATCATAAGACAAAGCCTGCTTTATGAATTCGGGGATAACATTTCGGTAAGATTGTTTAGGTCCATAAACATTTGAAAGACGAAGAACCACCGCAGGTATACCATAATTAAAATGATAACAAAAAAAGAGCTTATCTGCTGCTATTTTACTTACATCATAAGGAGAATTTATAGAATCTAATGGATGATTTTCATCAAAGGCATTGATTGATAGTTCACCATATTCTTTATCAGAACCAGGATAAACTACAAGTTCTAAACCTTTGGTTATTCTGGCAGCTTCTAAAACATTTAATGACCCAATCAAATTTGTATAAACCGTTTCCCAAGGTTTTTTTCGTGATAAATGGACACATCCTTGTGCTGCTAAGTGATAAACAATATCTACATCTTTTATCGCACTTTTAATAAGATCAAAATTTGTAACATCTCCGCAGATAAAATTAACGTCTTTTTCTATTGTTTGTAAATTTTTAAGTACACGTTTGCTATCTAGTGCGAATATGGTGGCATTCTGTTCTAATAGTTTGTTACATAGATGGCTTCCAATAAAGCCTTCAGCTCCAGTTACTAGAACTCTCTTTTTTGACCATTTCATTTCTGTTAACTCCTAATTTGTTCATGAATTTGTATCTTTTGCGAAATTATATTTTATTCTCCACATATAATTACTTCAGTTATTGAAGGTGAAATAAGTTTGTATATCGTACCTCTCCAATATACCTTGTTTGTTAAAGCAGATCTTATGTGAGTGACAAAGCCAATTATTTCGACCAACGGGAGAAGAAATGCTATAAAATTAATTTTAGTTCTTTATATTATATTTAAGCAGATAAAAACAAGAAGAATGTTAAATGGAATTAATAACAATAAAAATATACAAAAATATAAAAAACTAATATCATGAACCAAAATAAAAACCGCTAAAAACACGCTTCCAACGTAAAATAGAAAGTTAAAAACATAAAAAAAACCTATTAGAATCCATTTTTTAAAATCATAAATACGAATTGAAATTAAACTTTTTTTTAAAGCGTTCAAATAATAGTTAAAATTACAGTTAACAGGTATTGGAGTAAGACATTCAGGAACAAAGAATAGCCTAAGACCTAATTTTCTAATTTGATGAGAAATAGTACTATCATCTAAATATGCTCCAGACCATGCTTTATCAACCTTAGCTTTATAGAATGTTTCTTTAGTAACAGCCATTGATCCTCCCCATAAAGATCGCAGGTTATTAGAATCGTCCATTGCAAGTATTGCACTAATATTATATGTAAGGGCCAAAAGACAACTACTTAAATTCAGTTTCTTTGGTATATGCCAAGGATGTCCAGAGGTAGCCCCTATTGTGCGGTCTTTTAAAGGAAGAACAAGATTGCGAAGCCATAATTTATTTGGTTGAGCGTCTGAATCAGCAAATACTAATACTGTCGCTTTATTAGTTAGAGTCAACCCTTTTAAAAGACTATTAACTTTTCCACTTCTATTTTTGACGATTCCCGCTGTTTCAATAATAGCTCTATTACTCTTTTTAATCATTTTTTTCAGAAATTTATAAGCGGGATCTTCATTCGTATTTGTTATAAAAATTACTGTGTAGTCGGGATAGTCTTGTTGTAGAAAGGCTTGGATATTTCTTTTAAAATCTACATCAAGTCCACGACAGGGAATTATTAGTGCAACTTTTGGAGTGTATTCTTCAAATTGTATCTGTTTTTTAGATCGTAAACTAATATAAGAAAAAATTATAAATTTACAAAATACTGCAATCGAAAAGACAAATGGAACTATCCAAAAAAATAAATAGTACATTTTTATTCCAAATTTCTTCTGCGAAATATGTAGAACGTTATT
>JAEOTF010000537.1 GCA_016840025.1 Candidatus Hodarchaeota archaeon | reverse complement strand
TTCAGAAGCTCTAGAGGCACTCGAATTCTTATTGGAAGAGGAAAAAATACTCGTGGAACCAGCTACCTCCTGTATTGTTGCAGCATTACTCAAAAACAAGTTCGATTTATCTCAATACGAGAAGATCTGCATCATCTTATGTGGTGCCAATGTTTCTCTTCGTGAACTTCAAAAATGGAATGTACTATAGGATAAGTCACTAAAAAGTGTAAAAATAGATAAGTAATCTTCAAGATAAGTTTGTTATATGATCAATAAAAAAGGCATGAAGAATATTATTTTGGCCTCTAAGATATTCGATTTGGGAAGATATTTTGAGGCCTCTAAAATGGACTGGTAGGAATAAGTATGGATGCATTAGAATTACTAAAAAGCCGTAGAAGCATTAGAAAATATAAATCGTCTCCTGTAGAGGAAGAAAAAATTCAGAAATGTCTCGAAGCCGCCCAATGGGCTCCCTCTGCCTCAAATAAGCAACCTTGGGAATTTATGATTGTAACGGATGAAAATATTCGACAAAAGATGGCCAAAATCCATCCCTATGCAAAATTTATTTCGGAGAGTCCTGTGGTTTTTATCCCACTGACTGATCCAACGATTCACTCGGATTACCACCAATCAGATACTGCTCTTGCGACAATGCAATTTATGATAATGGCTCACTCACTGGGATTAGGCACCTGTTGGGCTGGAGTTATAAATAAACCAATAATTGAAAACGAAATCAAAGATATGCTAAATATCCCTGACAAATTACGAGTTTTGGCACTAGTTGCTGTTGGTTATCCTGATCATACTCGTGAATCTAAACGCAAAGATATGACTGCACTTCTACATAGGGAAAAATATTAACATTTTTCATTCCCATACAGGAGTAGTTGCCGAGGATCCACAGAATTTACATGGAATGGGCTTGAAAGTCGTCCCTTTCTTATAAGTATCTGCAGAAAATACGTGGAAGCATTGACCACAAGCGAATTTTAATGTGACTTTTTCCCAGCGATGTTCGATTTTCTCGGTAAGTTCACCACCAATGAAAATATCTATTGGTGTAGGATAATCGAACATAGTTCCTCGTTCTGAAAGAAAGAGCTCAAATCTATATTTCAGAATGTCATATTGAGATAAACCATCTTTAGATTGCAGATGCGCAAGTATTTTAAAGAAGTGATACACAATTGACATAGGAATTGAGAGTAAGGGCAGAAGTATCATTAAAAAAAGCCAAAAATCTGGTAAACTAAATGGTATATAAAAAGGGATAATTAAAAATGTTGGAAGGACTAGTAGGGGTACTATTATCATTGTAGTGTTTAAAACAAAGATTCTTATTGTGATAATCCTTGATTTTTCTTCCTCTTCTGCTTTTGTTTTCTGTTCAATCCAATTCATAATTTCTATAACAAAAACAAGTAAAAAGACATTGTAACTATATGCAAGTGCTGAGATTAGAATAAGAGGGTAATTTCTCATGTCAATAATTATTTCAAATAATCCACGGGGGATTAAAATCAGGAAGCCTTCTAGGGTAAGAATCAAAATGTGAAGAGTATCAAAAATCGATTTTCTTACAATCGTGGAAATTTGAAGATTCTTTCGATATGCTTGTAGACCAAGGAAGGTATAGAACATTAATATGAGAATTAAATTAATCCATGCGACTTCTAGAAGTAATTTTAGGTCAGTAGAGAGTGTAAAAACCGTCCCTGTAAACATACTCGTGAAAATGGCATAGATTGTGACCGAGAATATCTCCACGAATGACAATGTTATCCAGGATCGAATGATCTCTAATATTAATTGAGTGACTGAATTTTCAGCTGGGGAGATGGCCTTACCAATTCCAATCCAAATCAATGAACTAAAGATAAGACTCCACCCACCAATAAGGGAAACAAAGAAAAAAGTCGTACCTATGGTTGAAAGTGGTTCGATACGATCAGGTGGGGTTGAAACACCGATACTTGTCCAAAAATTAATAGAGTGTAAGAATTGTAGAATAGAGTACCCAACAATTAGAAATATGGAAAATACGGTCCAATAAACTATAATTCTCCTTATCCGCATCTATTACCGCAACCTCTCGACTCTAATGATTTCATAACTTATGAAACTAATTGTTTTGCATGACCTTGTTTTAGATAAAAAAAGTTATATTTCATAACTCAGGTACATCCTTGAACCTCTTGTGTTCTAAAGGCATATGTCTGAGTATCAGATCCGAATCTGGTAAATAGGATGAATAATTCGTTCGAGTAAGAGGTTCAACAAATTTTTTTTCAAATTATTTATCGTGAGCTTCCTTTGGAGCCCTATTTCTGATTACTAACAATAAGAAAGTCGCAATAGTATAGAGTGTGACCGTGAATAGAAAAACATAGGTGAATCCAAATTCTACTACGACCCATCCCCCGATACTTGCAGATACTGACCAAAACATGCCCCAAGCTAAAGTTTCAAGGCTGTTCCATCTCGCTCGAGATCTTGTAGGTACAATATCCATGATCAGACTCCTACTCACTGGTCCAGAAGCATTCATTAGTGCATTACGACTAATATAGAATACAGAAAGGATTAGAACGGAAGAAAAGCTTCCGATCATC
>JAEOTF010000504.1 GCA_016840025.1 Candidatus Hodarchaeota archaeon | reverse complement strand
ATACACCCCATTTATTCTCGTAGGAGACGCATATCGGCTGGACGTCTATGTCATCAGAGATGGCTACTCGGTGCTTCCCGGTAATTTCACCGGCGACATCGGCGACGCTTACTTGTTCCATGACTACACTATTTCTGCTAAATTAGCAGAAGCCCGGATAACAATGGGTAGTTATACACTAACTGGCATACCAGGCGCAACTCTTAACTTAAGTTTGTATTCCATATCTGACCCGACTAACCTGACCCTTCTATGGGAAGGCACAACACTTCCCAACGGGACAGTCTGGTTCAACTGGAATGTGGACAATCCCGCTCTCCTAGGCCCGGGGTATAAGATCAGGGCAGCGTGGGTGGGTGGCGATGCCCCAACGACAGGAGACAATGAGGTCGCCTTTGACATTGAAAACCCCTTTGGGGTACTGGTTGGTCCCCCCCCTGACCCGATGGCCAAGGACCACGCCTATACGACACAGGCGACGCCTTATGAACAGTATTACACGTATAATCTTAGTGCGGTTATCGACCCAGTAACGGGAGAACCCGATGAAGCCTTACTTACAGCCAATTATGATCAAGCGGTTATTCCTCAGTTTGAAATAGTAAATGTGACGAATGGACCAGGAAACATGGAAGTCATCATGTATTATGGTGGAGTGGCATCTCTCGCGAATGAGACTTTAGCCTGTAATGGGGCGGTGTTAACATTCCCTCTCCGCTATAATGATACGACAATTCAAACTGTCAACCCATTCCCCGATACAAATGAGTTTCTGACCTTTGTCCTCCATAATACGTCAATTGAATGGGCGACAAACACAACCCAGGGGACTTACACCTATAATATAGTAGAGTCGGTCGCGGGCTTTACTACCACAACAGAGTCAGGAGCTCCCGATAACGAATTGTATGCCACCTTTGTTATTAGTGAATCGGTCGAATTCAATATCACACTCACCGACAGTGAAGGACCTGGTTCGGGACGCTTTGATAGCGGGAATATTACCATTAATATGACAAAGACAGGTGAAAATGACTATCATGTCGGCACTACTACATGGCTAGATCTTACCACTTTTAACTCTCTCAATGGCACAACCTTTGGGATTAGCTTCACATGGGATGTAGCCTTCGCACTTAGTAACCCCCAATATAATAATGATGTCACTTTTGAGATCACATGGAAAGACGCAGATGGAAAAGTGACACTTATAGATAATATTGCGTTCGTTTTGAAATTTGATACATCTTAAAAGATTAAAGCAGACTATGGAGAAAAATAAAAATGGCGTTAGGAAAAGGAAAAGGGCTTGTAGGAACTGATGTCAAACGATACATTGTAACGGATGATGACGTCAAACGAACATGGGATCAAATGCGCGCACAGCTTAAAAAGGTCATTATTGGAAAGCTGGATGTGCTTGAGCTCCTCTTTACAGCCTTACTTGTGAATGGGCACGTTTACCTCGAAGGTGTACCAGGAATTGCAAAAACTTGGACGACCAACAATTTTAGCAACACACTCGGGTGTGACTTTAGCCGTATTCAATTTACACCGGACATGTTGCCAGCAGACATTGTTGGAACAAATATTTTCAATCCCAAGACGGGAACTTTCAATTTGAAAAAAGGTCCAATTTTTGCTAACATTGTCTTGGCTGATGAGATAAATCGAGCACCCCCCAAGACTCAATCGGCTCTACTCGAAGCAATGGCAGAAAAACAAGTGACCATTGAGGGTGAAACCTATAAACTTCCCTCACCCTTTATCGTTATTGCAACAGCAAATCCTGTAGAACAAGAAGGAACATATCCGCTCCCTGAAGCACAAGTTGATCGCTTTCTGCTCAAGTTGATTGTAGACTACCCAACTCCCGATGAAGAATTAGGTGTTATTAAACTTAAACATAACCCTATTCCCGCGACAGTTGATGTTATAACCAGTCCAGAAGGTATCAGAGCCATGCAAAAGGTTTCTGCGCAAGTACAGGTGCACGATGATCTCTTAGAATACATGCGAGATGTAATTGTGAAATCACGTGGAGATCCTAGGTTAATCCTGGGTGGTAGTCCACGAGCAAGTATGGCGTTACTGAGTTCCTCGAAAGCACGAGCATCTATTCGTGGACGCGAATATGTCATTCCCGATGATATTAAAGCAATGATCCCTCACACGGTTCATCATCGGTTGATCATGAAACCAGAAGCAGAACTTGAAGGGATCAGTAAACATCGTATAGCTGCGGACATTATGAATGAACTACAAGTTCCAGTTTAGATAATTGATAATGGTAGAATCCTAAGAAAGTCTATGTGAGGTTTGAACTGGGTGTTATCTCCTAGAGGAGCATTTGTCGCTATTTCAGGACTCTTTCTCTTATCTGTTGGTTTAGCATTTATGGGTATCAGGGCTCTCGCCGATCTCATTGCTCTCTTTTTCATGAGCTTTGGAGGAATGATTCTGAAGGATAGTAGTGGGGATAATTTAGGCGGTGAGGATATAAGTGACCCCCTTAGCTTAATTCGTGATCCTGAACAAAGACTCCCTAGCGGGAAAACGTTGAATGAAGAATCCATACAACTTCTCAAAGATCTATCATGGATCAAAGTATTCGACATTAATATCACTCTTGTGAACTATGTCATGTTGTTAGGAATTATTATGCTCTTAGCGGCAATGATTGGCCTTCCCATTTTCAGGGCTTCCTCAAATGCTTCACTCATACGAATCACCCGTAACTTAGATCGAGAAAAGGCTTTTTCGGGAGAATTTGTTCATGTTACAGTGAAGGTAACAAATACCTCACGTCGGCGCTTTGACTTTGTGGAAATTTTTGATGGTATTCCTGAAACAATGGAACTGGCATTAGGAGAAAATTTCATTGTTACTCAACTTGGACGCCATGAAACTAAGGAATTCTCCTATATTCTCAGGTGTACAACACGAGGGGTTTTTCGCATAGGACCGACAAAAGTAATTATCCATGATCGACTGGGCTTCTATTTTGAAGAGGATACCCGTGAATCTTTTACAGAAGTTCTCACCTATCCTTCTTATGAGGACATTCGCCGTATGGATGCTCTTGCTAAAAAACGCCAAATAGGAAGAGCATTTGGATCCCATAAAACAAAACGAAAAGGAATGGGGGATGATTTTCATAGTCTGCGTACATATTTCCCCGGAGATGAGGTCCGTAGGGTGGATTGGAAAGCATTTGCGCGCCGAGGCGAATTAATGGTTCGAGAATATGAAGCGGAACAGAATATACGGTGTATCATATTTCTAGATCATTCTGGTTCAATGGGTGGCGGAATTCCCAATAATACAAAATTAGATTTTGGTATCCGAGCCTGTATGTTGTTATCGCATATGTGTAAAGAACGTCGTGATTTATTTGGAATGTGTACATATGCCGATCGGCCAACATCATGGATGGAACCAAGCGGCCATCCTAATACCTTTTTCCAACTTCTAGAAACACTAGCATTAGTAGAGCCCGTTGGACGGGCTAATCCAGAAGCTGCTGTTAAATATGTAACCGAGAGAATGCCTCGTCCTAGTTTTTTCATCTTCGTTACCGATCTTGAAGCGACACATCCCGAAATATTTATAGAAGCAGTTAAAGCAGCTCGAGCAGCTAAAAATAGGTTGGTTGTGCTAGCTCCATTCGGACCTTTCTTCGAAGCAAAAGTAGGCGACTTAAGCCCAACAGAGCGAGCGCTTGCAGAAGCAATCTCAGAGGAATATATGGGCTTCCGAAAAGTTGTGGAAGACGGATTAAAAGGTTTTATGGTCGATGTTATTAATGTGGGTCCCGACGATATGCTCCCCCAAGTTATTAAACAATACATGCAGGCAAAACAAGCTGGTATAGGTGTAGTTGCATAAGCACTAAAAATTATGGTCTAAGGAGCTGTTGCTCCATCTCTTCATTACTAGTAAAGGAAAATAATTTATGAAAACTAAATAGACCGAATGAGTTGTGGTTGAATGGTATCTAAAGCTGTCGCAAATGGTTTTCGTGCTCTATCTCTTATTTTATTCGGATTTTGCTATTCATTAGTAATCGGCTGGGCAATTGACTTCGATGCATTATTTACGATTGATAAGGTCCTTGGCTTAGATGATTACGAAGGTAAAGGGTTACAACATTTCTTCATTATGGCCATTAATGTGCTTACAGCACAGGTTGCCTCTGTTGGAGCAATAATTGCAAATTCTTTGATAGTGGCTTTAGGAGAGATTCCAATAATAGGCGGGATCATTGGTAATGACGGAACTACTGCAAATGGAGTGAGCTGGTTGGCTACATACATCCGAGAAATTGCAGAGGAAGTGTTACCGCATGCAACCATTGTGGAAGAAGGAGAACAATTAGATGCAGTACAAGTTATTTTAGGCTTTATTGAAGCTGTTTTCGCCTTAATTATTCTTTTTTTACTTCCTATTTCCTTCCTTGCTGGTTTAGGATTTGTTAGAGATGGTGATACAAAACTTGTCGTTACTTCCTTTTTCAGCATGCAATTAATTCTTGCAGCAGCTATTATTACCGACCATCTTTCAGAGGAATTGACAGGGGGACTTACATTTAGCATTGTAGAGGAAGATGCATCACTTATCGATGGGCTGTTTGACCTACTGGGAAATCCCCTTTTCCTTCTAGGATTCATTCTTTACCTCTATCTAGAATTATCTTTTCAAACATCATATGCTCTCAATATTATTGAACCAATGATCGAGCGTGAACGGCGTATTCAACAGCATATCAAGCGTATACGAGATTTTGTCCCGGAAAAAGAAGAAGAGATTAAAACAGTCGAAGGTGCATTAGGAAAACAGGCATCAGGTCATTCAAAGGGGTATGACTTACTAGCAATGTCATATCTACGAGAAATGGTGGAAAAAAGAGTATTCAAAAAAGGGTACCAAAAAGAAGATGCTAAAGTCACTATGCGATTACAGAGTTATTTGGAGAACTTAAAGCAAACTGATCAAGAAATGGAACAAAAATTAACTGCAAAAAGCGCCCAACCCGAAGCAAGTGCATTGATATTTCATCTGATTCCGATGATAGCTTATCGAATTGTAATCGTGATTCTATTAAGCTATGTAGTATTAAACCCAGTTATCTTCATCACAGGAACAGGTCTTAGTGCCTTAGAACCCTTAGTAGATAGTGTGGAATTGGTTCAGCCTGAGTTCAGAACAATAGCCCTTTTAAATCTCGTAATAATCATTGTAGCATTATCTGCAGTCCTTCATTGGGCTATGGTAGGGAAGAAAGCAGCAGAAAAGCCCGAAGTTCAAAAAGTTGACACAATTATTCAGTTTGAAGAATTGGATCAGATAATGATAGAAGAGGAAGAAGAAACAGAAGAAGCACCCAGTTCAACTTGAATCTGAAGTATGATGGAAGATTAATGCGGGATCATCAGTCCTATTGCAAGAAGCTTTTGTGAACAAGGAATTCGTATGAATTGTTTCGGATTTTCTGCGACACACAGCCGATGTTAAAATAAAAATTATCCATTCCATAAAAAATGGGTTTTAAGGACTTGCAGAGAGCTCTATCCCTCATTTTTGAGTGATTCACTGAATTTATTACCGTTGGTAAGTGAATTCTTTCTAACATCTTCACACAACCATTATCTTCTATCCTAAACAGGTCGGAGACTATTTTCTAGGGAATATTTGATTATGCTTAAATAGTAGTTTAGCTTAAATAGGATCAAGTCTTAAACTTAGATATTAGTTTAGCTTAAATAGGATCAAGCCTTAAACTTAGGTATTCCCAAGTTCTAAATGGTGTGGTTCATGAATAGAAACGATTCGAAGCAACGACTACTTCAATCACTGGAAATGGATGAAGCATTTCAAACTGGTTCAATCCCTCTACAATGCGAAATTCACGGGGAAAGTATTCCCCTTGCTCGAATGATTACCCAAATTGAAGAGCAAGTCTGGAACGATATTCTTGCTCAAAATGATCTTCAATGGGTTCATTTTCTGCGTGAAGAATTAAGAATAAAGGTGAAAAAATTCGCAGCGGATGTTCGTTCTTCTCGAATATCTCTCGCGGATGCAACACTACATCGAAGTTACATTCTAGGGGTAAAAAGTGCTATCGGTTTTTTGGATGAACTTCTCGAGTATTACTTCAAAAAAAATGGAGGACAAAGGAAAAAACTATTGATCTTACCACCAAACCCTGATGAAGGCTGGTCAAGCTGGTTAATTGAAAGAAAAAAGGACCTTTAACTAAGAAACAATAACATTCGGTCAAAGAACAAATTATGTCTTCTATTGAGTTATTATTTTTATTTTAGAGCGTAATAAATCCATAACTTCTTTAACCTGAAAAAAAAACGTAGTATAGTAAAATTGTAGATTTACGCACGCGAGAGATGAGTGGGGTTTCTTGGCGATATCGTATAAATAGGAATCCAATCACAAATATATGGTGGATTTAATTGGCGAAAATTTTGTTTGATGCGAGCCACAATGAACGTGTGGATATACACGACCAATACTCAAATATTCGACTATTATTAAAAGAAAATGGCTTTGAAACAGAAAAGTATGAAGAGTATCCAATTAAAGCAAGTGCAATAAAGGATTATTCGGTAATTGTTTTTGGTGGAGTTGATGGAAGTAAATTCTTTACCCATGAACTCCGTGAATTAACAGATTACGCATCGGAAGGAGGAGCTATTCTCGTTCTTTCCCATTCAGGAGGAGATTCGGGAATGGGAACTAATATGAATGAGATGTTGAAAGATACAGGCATACAGATCGAACGAAATCAAGTCCAGGACCCTGTTAACTGCTGGTCGGGACTTTCTAGCCATATAGAAATTGAACGTTTTACTTCACGACCTACTCATCCTATTATTAGCGGATTACAGAAGATTTGTTATATTTCAGGTTGTGAGTTGATAGTTGACTCTCCTGCAATAGGACTTGCCTTCTCAGAAGGCGTAGCTGACCCACCTAATGCATGTACCATTGCAATAAGTAGATACCGTTCTGGAAGAATCGGTGTACTCGGCTCCCATCGAATGTTCTCTAATAATAGAGCAGGAATTGGACTTTATGACAACAGTCTTCTCTTTATACAGCTCATACGGTGGTTAGCAGGATCAGAGGACGATATTATTACTTCTCCCGTTGCAATTCCTAAAAAAATGGGCAGAACTGTTTATTATAAACCTTCTACGGGAAAAGAAGCTATCCCAACTACATTAAGCCAGTCAACTGCCATGATAAGTCCAAAAGATAGTGATGAACGTCTTGTTCGACCTTCCCAGATATTTTCTGCAGGAAAAAGATCGATTCGGGAGAGTATAAGGCAGTCAAGTGATATTATAAGTTCAGAGGATGAAGGAGAACGTCTCGTTCGACCTTCCCAGATAGCTCAGGTACAACCAAGTGCTATTATAAGCCAATCAGAAGAAGGAAAACCGGTTAGCCAAGATTTTTACATTCCACCTCAACCAGCTGTAGAATCTAAACCTATCCAAAGAGAAACAACTAAATCCTATCGACATGTTATAGAGACCAGCCCAATCCAAGAAGGGATTAGCGAAACTCTAAACCTATTAGTAAAAGAAGTACAAACGATAGGAGTTGCGTTAAGTTCGGTGAATGAACATCTTCATTATATTCGAGGGGCGCTTACAAAACTTGTTGAAGATAAATAGAATGAAAAGCATTTTCTGGTAAATACGACTTTGAATGTAATCAGCGCCAAAGAACAAGGTTGTGATTTTGATTCAATTCTTAAAGCTAGTAGACTGTTTGTCTGAATTGGAAAAGACTTCTAAAAGATTAGAGATGAATCAAATTCTTCAAGAATTCCTAAAAACCTTAGATCACAAAGAAATTGAGCAAATATGTCGATTAATTACAGGAAAACTGTTTTTACCTTGGGAAGGTAGTTTTTTAGGTATTGCTGAGAAGATGGTCATTAAATCTATAGCTAAAACGATGGGAACTAGTACTTCGATAGTTATAGAGTCACAAAAAACTACTGGAGATCTAGGAAAGACAGCAGAGCTTCAAATGAGGAAGAAGAAACAAACGAGTCTTTTTAAATTACAAAATCTCACTGTAGAGAGAATATACAATTCCTTACAGAATATTGCTAAGATTTCAGGAGAAGGTTCTACAAATAAAAAACAAGATGTTCTTGTAGGTTTACTTGCAGCTGCAACACCCATTGAAGCAAGATTTATAGTACGAATTGTGCTAGGAGACTTACGAATTGGAGTAGCTGATCTTTCTCTTCTAGAAGCATTAGGGGATACATTTCTAACTTCAAAAGAAGATAAAAAACTCCTGCTACATAAATTTAACATTCATCCTAACATCGGATACATTGCAACAATTCTACAACGAGAAGGAAAGGATGGACTTGAACAAATCAAGCTCAAAATTGGAATTCCTATCCGTACAATGGCAGCTCAACGGCTTTCAAATCCAGAAGAGATCCTCGAAAAATTAGGGGATCCTTGTGCAATTGAAGCAAAATATGATGGGGAACGAGTACAAGCTCATATAGATAGCTCTCAGGTAGTTCTTTTTTCAAGAAATCTCGAAAACATTACAAGTCAATATCCTGATGTTGTAGAAGCTTTATTAAAGCAGTTCTCGATGAAAACAATAATTCTTGAGGGGGAGATAGTTGCAATTGACCAAAAAACACGTAAATTTCGTTCTTTTCAAGATTTAATGAAACGACGACGGAAACATGGAGTTACAGAAGCTGTAAGTCAGTTTCCTGTACATCTTTATCTTTTTGATACTTTATTGGTTAATTCTACTTCTTTTCTAGATGCTCCTTATCAAGAACGAAGAAAAACCTTAGAATCATTACTTCAAGAGCAAAAAGATGAGAGAATTCATTTAGCTAACCAATTTATTGTCACCAACCCAGAAGAAATGGAAAGGAAATTCTTAGCTACCATTGAAAATGGATCGGAGGGCATAGTTGCGAAAGGACTGAATGGGATCTATCAGCCGGGATTACGTGGATGGGGATGGATCAAGCTTAAGCGAGATTATAAAGAAGAGCTCGTAGATAGTTTTGACCTTGTAGTTGTAGGAGCTTATGCAGGGAAGGGACGCCGAGCAGGGGTATATGGCGCTTTGTTAGTAGCATGCTATGATGAAAGTGAGGAAACTTTTCCAACTGTAAGTAAACTCGGAAGTGGATTCACCGACAACGATCTTAAAGAATTACACGAAAAGTTAGAGCCATTAAAACGTACTAATGCTCATTCAAAAGTTCATCTCCCCAAGATTCAGATCCCTGAGTTTCATTTCGAACCAAAATTTGTATTAGAGGTGCAGGCAGCAGAAGTTACCTTATCCCCAGTGCATACATGCGGTTATGGGCAAGTTAGGGAAGACAGCGGACTAGCTCTACGGTTTCCACGCTTCATCTGTATACGACTAGAAAAAGCTGCAGAACAGGCTACAACACAATCGGAGATTATCTCAATCTATAAAGCACAAAGAAAATAAGAGTAAACTGTAAATCATGTAATGAATCTAATATATGATGAAATGCATATATCTTCTGGGAAAACTAAAAATGAGAGTTAAATAATGTCACAACGCAAAAAAATGTACACAGACGCCATTAAAATACTATCACAAAAAATATCGGGCTATACTGGATACGAGATTCAGCCTAAGCGAGCTACTACCGATAAATTAATTCGGGAGTTTTTAGTTGAAGGATTAGGTAAGATTTTAGACCGAGTGAAAGCGACTCAAGAAGCTGCGATCTTTTCACAGCTCTTAATGCTTTGGAGTGACCTTGAGAACCTTCATAATTCATTTCATACCGCTTTTTCTGCTGTACAAAATACTGATTATGAACAATCGACATTTTATATTGCTAAAAACATTGAGGGGCTTGATGTTGGGATGCTTACATTAGCCGATTTGTCAATTGTTAACATTTTTGACAAATTAGATCCCAAAATCGACACATTTAGCCAAGCGATTGAGTCTGGAATGTATCAAGATGCCTCATCCATTGTAATGGACGTTCTAATGGATGGAGCCTCTATCCATAAGACGTGGATGGAACGAGTTCGATTGATCAGGAATTATCGTAGAATGGTTGTAGAATAACTAATCTGTAAAGAGATTATGTTGAATTTGGCGAAGTATCCACTATCCTTCTTTTGATGGCTTTAATTTTGTTAATTCATCCCATGCTTCTATGGCTCGTCGGAGATGGGGGATAGTGATCGACCCACCTACTACAAGACCCACCCCTAGAGCTTCTATAATCTCATCACTAGTGAATCCTATCTCAAAACATTGGATAAGATGATACATGACGCAATCATCACAGCGAAGTACTAATGAAGCGACAAGACCAAGTAATTCCTTCATCTTTTTTGATAGGGCTCCATCCTCATAAGTCATTGAGTCTATACTAAAGAAGCGTTTGATCTCCCTGTTACTATATTTTAATACAAGCTGATTTAATATTGTCCTGGTCTCTTGGAAATTCTCAATCTTATTCATGCTAATTTTTTCACATCCTTTTAGATACTAGCTCGGATGAAAGTCAGAAGGTAAATTTTCTATCAAGAAGTGATACAACGAAGTATGTCTTCTCTTTCACCTTCAATTTCAACAAGTTTCTTTTTGCTTGTAAACCCTTTTACAAGGGCGCAAGAACGACCAGTAGCTTTTTCTATTGCAGTAGTTAAAGCTTTATTGGCTCTCCCATGGACTGGTTTTGCTTTAACATGAACGATTAGACAGTCATCGCCAGAATCAAAAGCCACTTTCTCTTTCTTAGCATTAGTTTTTATATGAACAACAAATTTAGTTCTTTCCGAGGTCTCCACTAAATATTCACCTGAACATTGCGTCCCTCTATTTTCACGATCTTATCTAAAGGAACAATTCGCTGGTCAACGATCTCTTTAATCCATTTTTTCGCTGTTTGAATTAAACTAAGATCTTCAGAAAATGGAACGAAGTTAATGAAATACTTTATTACAGCAGCAAGCTCAAGACTATAATCGATGGGAATATCTAATGCTCTTGCAATACGTTTTTTTAATTTCTGCTGGTAACTTGTAGAAGGGGTTCGTCCTAAGGCTTCGAGTATCTCTTCTAGACTTCTAGGAGTATATAATAAAACTGGTTTCTTTTGAATCCTGTTATAACTTAATCCTAGGATTCTTCCTTCTGTTTCACCAGATGAGGAATTCACTAAATTGCTCTCGCGAGGTAAAACATACATTTCCTTTAAAGAACGAACTACAACTCCACGTTTTAGGAGTACCCACTCTTCTAATTGCTGAATTGCTCCTATGGAAGTAAGACCTATATAGGAAACTTCAAGTTCCCATGGAAGCAACGGGAATTTTCTTTTCCAACAGAATCTCCAAAGGGGAGCTATTGTGAGACTTTCTCCATCACTTATCCCTAATGCCTTAGAAATTACAAAACGCAAATACCAAAGTCCTTTATCTTTCTCTTTAGGATCAAGTACTTTTTGTTGAATTAATTGGAGAAATTCTTCAGATGGAGAATACAGTTCAATGACACTTATCTCCTGAGAGATAGGGTGATTGATGACATCAGTAATTGTTCCAAGCGGTTCATGAGTCCATTTCCGAACAGTTTTTCCTATTAGATCAGCTTTTCTTATGGTCTGTAGGGAAGGGGCAGGAAAAATTTGATCTAACGCTCTTTGATAGAATTCTTCTGTTGTAAAGAACTCATTATTCTCAGGCATTCGAGAGATGGTTTCAAATGGGAAATACTTTGTAGTTTTTTTCTCTATCTTAAGTGTTGGAGGTATAGAAATCTTTTTTGCAGCACAAAATTCCGTAACAAATGTTGGATAGAGAGCAAAAGCAGGCCTAATGTTTAATGTTTCCGCTATTTGAGCTCTGATGAGGTTTTGTCTTGTTTCACTCGTTGATATCTCATGCGTAATGGTAAGGGATTGAACATCACGGAAAATTCGATCTGTTAACTCCATTTCTATTTCTGCTTCTTTGGAGACGGGTATATAGACTTTATCTTCATAAATGACAGGCTCACTACAGATTCCGAGAATTTCTTCTTTGGGATCAAGTAAAATTTGGCCGGTAATCTCCCAGGGGTCGGTTATGGGTTGTAAGGTAGGTTCTGTTTTTTGTATTGGGAGAAATTTAGTGTTTTCAGTTTTAGTAGGTAATACTTGAGGAACATCTTCTAGAGAACTTTCACTAGGTAATTCTATAATAGATTGGCCAAAGGATAGGCTATCAGTATGTCGTAAATTTATATGAACTCTATGAAGAGAAATTTGTTCAAATTGAGTAAAAATTTCATTGAGAAAATCGTTTATAGTGAATTTAGGTAATTGAAGCTCAGGATATTGATTTTCAAGCTCCACAAGCCGATCCCTAAATTTTTGCACATATGGTGCAATGGGGTGATCAGCAATAGCATCGTTTGCTTCTCGGATTGCAATGATCTCGCTAAAATAGGCGAGATCTATACGAAGCGGAGCCAGTACGGTTTTAAGCTCTTTAATATTCTCATTTTGTTTCTTATCTATTTGTAGAAGTACTTTTTCATATTTTACCTTAGTAAGTCGTTTTTTTTCGTATACACGTTTAGCTTTCTTTCTTTTACTTTCTAAATCCGTGAGCTCTTTTAGATAGGTTTCAAAAGGGAATTCTGAGAGCTTGTGCATCGTTTCAAGAGTTTTTTTAAGTTTTTTTTCAGTAAGAGCTAATTCTCCCATTTCCTTCTTAGCATGTTTTTCATCGATTTTCTTTTTGTCCCATTTGACGGCAAGGGTTTTCATTTCATCTTCTGTTTTCTTAAGTTGCTGTTCTGTTTGTTCAATTCTACTATAAGCTATCATTGACATCAAAAGATTTAGAGAAGGTCTCTTTTTGTCTGTAAGTTTTTTTTCTCTGCTTATAGGTGAAATACGACCTAAACTATCTCGAAGCTGATTATAAAAAGCTCGATCAATTTTATTCTCTGCTAGAAGCCTATTGAGATGCTTCTCGAAGGACTCAGCTTCAAATGACACCTGAATTTCCCCAACTTTCTTTTGATTTTTTCTTTTCTTGCTGTAATCTTAACTTAGGTTGTTTTTTCCGGCGGGTCCTCTTTCTGAGTTGATTCAGTTTCTTTTCCTTCAGTTTGCTCAGCTTGATCTTCTTCTCCTTCAGTTCGCTCAGCTTGATCTTCTTCTTCCTTGGGTTCTTCAAAGTCAAATGGTGGAAAGGTTGTAATCTCATGTCCTTCTTCTGTTACAAGAATAGTATGCTCGAATTGAGAGACAAAACTATCCTTGATATCGGCGAGAACATAGTAACGGTGTATAACACCAGCATTTACTAAATTCTTCAATGCAAAACGTACCATAGGGGCCTGAAAAGTGGGTGACAGCCATCTTTCAGCAAAAGGAAGGGTTTTGAAATTATGAAAAATATGTGAAAGGATTTTTCTAGTTGTTTTATGCCGAATGGCTGCTCGTTTTGGAAGTAAAGAGTAGATATAATAGCGGGTGGTTTGATCATGTACACTACCACTACCGGTTGAAGCAAATGTCTCTAACGCATAAACTTCATCTTTTTTCAGTTCACTATCAGCTTTATCATGGGGAATAGCAATGTTTGGAAGAGTTTTCGCGCCATGGAGCTCCCATTGATCAAGAATATGGCCTGAAAGTTCTCTAAGAGGTCGGAAGCCGAATTCTTTTATTTTAGCTTCTATCGCTGTTCCTATTGCGGCGGGACTCGCCCCTGGTTTGATTAATTCAAGTCCAGCATAAAAACCCTCTTTAGAAGCTTTAGCTAGGTCAGCCCATTGACGATCAAAATAATAAGTGCGAGCTGAATCAGCAATAAATCCATCAATATGTACCCCTAAGTCTAATTTTACTATAGAGTTTTCAGGGATTGTTGTTTGATCATCATACGGGCTTGAATAGTGGGCAGCAACATGATTAATAGAAACATTGCATGGAAAACCAAAACCTATTTTCATGGTTTCCTCAAATGGTTTCTGCTTTTCTTTTACCTTAGATTCAACAGTATTACAAATATCAAGGATTTTTGCACCAGGTTTCACGATATTTTGTTCTTTGATAGTTTCATGAACTTCATAAGCTATTTGGCCAGCAACACGATACCTGTAGAGTTTTTGTTCTAATGTAAATTCTTCTTTGTCTGAGTTATTCTTTGACATCTCAGAAACCTCATTCTTAGTAATCAATTTGATCAAAAAGCCGCATTGTATCTTTATCGGGACCTAAGTAAGTTAGAAACTGCTGTGCAGCATTGTAGGGATCAGGAGACTTGTAAATATATCTTCCTACAATGAAAATGTCCGCTTTCGTCTCTAATGCATGTTGTAAGGGTTTGCCAGGGACTAAACCCCCTGCGAGAGCGATTAAACTGTTAGTGATTTCTCGAATATCAGGAATGCAACCCCACTGACGACTTTTGTCTTCTTGTTCTTGATCAATCCCACGGTGAAGAATGATGACCTTCGGTTTTTCCGAAAGTTGGCGTAAAGTTTCAAGGAGAGCATTTTCCATCATACCAAGTGAATCAACCCAGGGGTCAATTCCACATTTATTACATTCGGTAATAAACTCGATAATTGTCTTTAAAGGGGCTTTTCCAGACACTACCACGGCATTAGCGGTAGCTATCGATGCCATCTTGACTTCTGCACGTCCAACATCCATAGTTTTCATATCAGCAATACAGTAACTACCAGGACGATTTTTTCTGATAGTTTCCACGCATTTAGCTAAACCATGCTCTTTGATGATGGGAGTTCCACATTCAAAAAGAATTCTCTCCGATTTGGGCATTGCGGAAACAACTTGAGTGATTTGTGATAGTGAAGCAGTATCCAAAGCAATCTGGAGATAAGGGGGCGCCCATAACGTTTGAGGATGAAAACCCATAATTGGATGCTTAGCACGATCCTTCTCAGCGATCACTTTCTCTAAGGTAGGATATCCATGAATAGCGCGGCGTAAAGCAAGTTTACACGCACCATAGTTCCAATAGTGAATTTTATGCTCATCTTGAGCTTCAGGATCTACAAATACACTACAAATAATTACCCACTTCTCCACCTTATTTCGGGGAATAATACCTTCTTCCACAGCATCAGCAACAGCACGTCCTATTGCTGCCTGAGCAGCTCCAAAAACCAGTCCTATTTGGGAACTTTTCTTTAAAGTAACTTTAGGGATGATTAACACAGGAGGTTTAGGAGTTAAATTTGGTTTAATCACTGCAAGAATCGGCGTATGACCGGAACGCGGATTTGTAAGCCCACTCGCAAATGCATGACCTACGGGGCCATCCTTAGAACCTATCAGTACATCGAGATGGGCTACCTCTTTTCCAGCACCAATCAAAGCTTCACCTACTAGAAAATCACTCAAAAAGATCACCAGAAAATGTCTTAATTCAATTGTTCATTAACAACTATTCTGGTTTTTTAATATTCATTTTCTTTTTGAAAAATCAAAAATTCCGTGAAAAAAAACGATTAAACTACGATTAAAAGCAGTGAATAGGAGTAACTTTTTGCTTTCAATTGATTTTCTTCTACAGATGCTCAATAGGTCTTTGATGATCAGAACGTGGCCTAATTACTCGCTCAAAATAATTCTGGGCTATGCATATTGATAAAAGAACATTTTCGTGCAACATATATTGAAAGGGGCAAAAAAAGTTATTCAAATTAAACGAAAAGTGAGTTCCGAAACTTACAATATAGGTAGAGCAATTAGCGACGTCTCTTAGGTTTTCTTTGTGACGTACGTTGGAAAGTAGAAATTTGAATCGAGTCTGGTAAGAAACCCTCATCTGTCAAGAGATCCTTAATCTGGTACATATGGTTCCCTTGTAGTTCGATTCGACCTTCTTTCGATGTACCACCGCATGCAAGTTTATTTTTAAGCTTCTTGGCCAAGTTATTCAAGTTTATCGTTCTTGAATCAATCCCATTCACAACAGTAACTGCTCGTCCCCATTTACGTTTT
>JAEOTF010000503.1 GCA_016840025.1 Candidatus Hodarchaeota archaeon | reverse complement strand
GTTTCTACAATTTGACCATTTATGAAGTAAAATAGGGTCATCCCAAGCCATAAATAAGGGATGAACCACACCGCCTTCTGTCCGCTTGCTAACGCCTCTATGATTGCAGGGAAATTTGCTCCAGATGTAAAGAAGAAATAAATTGCGTAGAAGGCGACAAAGATAAGAATTGAGCCGAAAAACCTCACCCAAATTGCCGCCTTCCCCGAAGTCTTGAAAACTGCTCCTGTGAGTCTCACCTGAAGAACCCTGAAGATTTCCGTGGTGGCGCTGGCTAAAAATGCAATCACTAGCACGGCAAAAATCGTTAAGGCGGCAAGGAGAATCTCTCCAATGAAAACGGAGACCACTGATATCGCTGAAACAATGAAAATCAATGCAGCTAGCTGAATGCCGATAAGGTTTGACGAGATGGTTGCGAGTGTATGTTCCTCCCAAGTGATGGGTAACCAGTAAGGCGGCTGTATCGATACTTTTATCCCTGCACCTTGGATTTGGCGCATCATGGTGAAGATTAGACTGAATGTAAGGACCAGGGTCGGAACGGCTATGAAGAATCTTTTAGCACCCAGAAGAAGAGATACCTTCATTTCTAGGTCTGTGATTCCGCCATAAAATGTCCCGACGAATAATCCTAAAGATATCCCAAAAAGGCAACCCCCTCCATACATTATATATTGAATAATTCTGCGCTCCCGGTATCTTCGGAGCTTTTGTCCTCGGATAAGTCTGCCTGATTTGATGTCAACGCCTATGAGCCTAAGGACATTTTTCCATTTCATTCTATCAGCGCCTCTACCACATCCCTGATGTCGCCGGTTCCTGTGAGTGTAAGGAAAATCTCCTCTAGATTTGATCCTGGAAGCTTGGCCTTCTCTCTCAGATTTTCCATGTTGCCTATGGCAAGCAGTCTCCCCTCATACATGATAGCAATGCGATCACACATGGCCTGGGCGATCTCTAAAACGTGAGTTGACATGATAGTGGTTATTCCCTTCGATGCAAGTTCACGTAGGAGATCCTTGATAATTCTGGCTGAACGTGGATCAAGACCGCTTAAAGGCTCATCTAGGAGCAGTAGCTTTGGCCTGTGAACAAAGGCGGATATGAGCGCGATTTTCTGCTTCATACCTAAAGAATAGGCGCTTATCATGTCATCTTCCCTATCTTTTAACTCAAGGGCTTCTAGGTACTCGTTAATCCGCTGCTTTTTCTCTGCAGGGCCAACACCGTAAAGGTCTGCTGTGAAGTCAAGGTACTCTATGCCCGTTAGAAACTCGTATAGACGCGGAACCTCTGGCACATATCCAGCTAGCGCTTTTATTGCAACAGAGTCTTCCTCAGCCTTTTTACCTAATACATTTACAGATCCTGAGGTAGGTTTAACCAACCCTAAGATCATCTTCAGCAATGTGGATTTGCCAGAACCATTTGGACCTAAAAGACCGAAGATTTCACCCTTCCTCACATCCAAATCGACATAGTCCACAGCCACCACATCAGCATATCGCTTGGCAACGCCCATCAATTTCACTGCTGACTCGAAACCCGTAACCACAAACAATACCTCCGTTCCCATATGGAACTATAACCATTCTTAATTCTAACTAACGTATACCCCATTCCCAATTTGTTCATTAGTGAACGCTTTCTAATAATACTTATGATTATCACTTAGTACATGGCTTGCCAGTAACCAGTTATAATATTTCGATTTTGCTCTCTTCGAACTGAAATGTTTAAAAATTTAATTTACTTATTTTAATTCAGTGAATTATGGAGTATAATAAACGAAAATTAGAAGTTTTAAAAGCTGTATATGATCTTGAAGAAGCAACATCACGAGAAGTGTATAATTATTTAGAAGACGATTGTAGCTTAAATACGATTCAGGTGGCTCTCTTACGCTATTATCGTCAGGGCCTCTTATCTAGAAGTGGAAACTACGAAAAAGTTTATGAAATAACGCCTAAAGGCATTGAAAGGTTAACCTGGTTACAAAAAACCTTTTTTACTGAAGAAGACGAAGTCGAAGAAGATGAAGAATATTTTTGATTAAGATAAATTAATGGACATAAAGTTTTTTTTCCATCTCTACCGTTAGTTACTACCTTATCACCATTCGTCTATTTTCCACTCAGTTTTTGATCAAAACGATTTCAACTTTTTTAAAAATTACATCCCTTTTTACAGTAGTTTACAAATTGCTTATAATTCTTTTACAGCAGTTTACAAATTGCTTATAATTCTTTTACAGCAGTTTACAAATTGCTTATAATTCTTTTACAGTCTTGTTTATTTTGAAACTTACACCTTGACGTACCTAATGTTTAACAATGTTTATAGATCTTTTGAAGAAGATTATAAAATTGTTTATAAGGCTTTTATAATCCTTATAAATTGTTTATAAAGCCTTTATAGTTCTTTATTTATTGCGAATCTTACATTTAACCTATTGAATTTGCTGATTAACAAGTAACTTGCATTTTAATAAGTAACTATTAGATGTAATTTCGAAGGGTAGTTATGAAGTTAAAGTAGACGAGGGAGAGATGTATGTGCGCAAAAATAAGTTTTCTAAAGTTACCTTTTTTTCTTTAAAATAAAGATTGTTATAGCTACTAAGATTATTATTACTATCAAAATTAAATATACAATTTCTGCTGAAAAACCTGAATCTTGTGGTGAAGGCGTAGAGGTTGGTGTGGCTGTGGGTGTAGATGTGGGAGTTGCAGTTGGGGTAGAGGTTGGTGTGGCTGTGGGTGTAGATGTGGGAGTTGCAGTTGGGGTAGAGGTTGGAGTAGAGGTCGGGGTTGAAGTGGGGGTTGGTGTTGGTTTACTTTTGTCGAGTAAGGGGTAGTTGTCTTGATTGTTTTGGTCTAGAATGTAGGGGGTGTCTCCTATGCCGTCTTTGTCGCTGTCTATTCCGGTGTAGTCGCTCCAATAGTTGCCTCCTGAAGGGTAACCGTTGTCCCAAATGTTAGTTTCTGAATTGTCAATTCCATATTGTTCGACGTTGTCGTAAAAATAGTTGTGGTATAAAAGGTTAGAGTTTGAGTTTGAAACGTATATTCCTAGTTCGCCTTCAGAAACATTATTTCCTATGAAGAGGTTTTGGTATGAATTTATGAGGCTTATTCCATAACCGTAGCTGGAAAAAATGTTTTCGTAAATTTGGTTGTTTGAAGCTTCAAATAGGCTAATTCCGTCGCCTTCATTCAAATCCGCGATGTTTTTTTGAACTAGATTTCCGTTTGAGTAGTGAAGAACGATGCCATCTCTATAGTTTTCCTCCACCAGATTATTCGAAATTATGGTTGCTGAAGTTCGGCTTAGCAATATTGCTTCACGATCGTTGAATTGAAAAATATTGTTATCAACAAAATTTTCAGCTGAATCCTGTATAAATAATGCAACAAAATTATCTATTAGTATATTGTTAACGATCTGAGTGTTGGAGCCTTTACTATAGATACCGACGGTTTCGTCAAAACCACTTTCACGTACAGTGAAGCCGTCTATAATAACTGAGTCAGCTAATATTTCTATAACTGTCATTCCACCACCATCTATTATGGTGTCAAACCTGTCTTCCCCTATCAATGAAACCGATTTCTCTATAACGAGATTCTCTTCATAAACGCCGTTATAAACATATATGATGTCTCCACTGCTAGCTTGGTTTATTGCTTCCTGAATACTTGTGAAATCTGCAGAGCCGTCAGAAGCCACAGTATAGGTTGTAGCAGCATTTTGAGGTTTAACAATAGTTAGTAAAGAGAAAAGTAATAAAAATAGAAAACAAGGTTTTTTAAGGGACATAGTGAATTCGGACCTGTAATATGCGTTAGATGAGTCTGTGATTAATAAAATTAATCTTTTATGAAGCAAAAAATCTATTCTAAGATTAGAAAAATATTTCTATAGTTTTAGTTAAACATATTAAGCAAATATTCGGGTAGATGATGTGTTTCTAATAACTCTTTTATGTTAGAAATTGATATTGCGTAATTAATCACTATTATTTGTGGTATTATTGGGCAAAACAACTTTTTTCGAAAATGGATTCTTGAGCTTTAGTAGAAGAAATCTGATTAAAATTAAATGTAGAGCTATCAGAAAAGGTAAATGGTTTAAAATGTTAAAATACTTTGATAGTGCTTTAATTAATATTACGATAAGAACTATAGATAACGTGAGAAGTATGAAATTAATCAGGGTTTTGAATTCAATTTTAAATAAAATGAAGAATTCATTTAGTAACAAAATATACAATTTCGTTGTCGAGAAAGGTTTAAAGTTAGTGTCCAATTTAAGGTTTTTAGCTCAAAAATGGGGAAATAATTCTGCAAAAAAATGGATTGGAGAAATTTCCTTCGCTAAATTATTAGCGGTAATACAAATAAATAGTAGAAATTTGAATTAAAATTTGGCTTAATTAATTATGATTAATATTTTATCTTTTTTCTCGATATTCATACTGTCTTTTTTGTATATTTGGTCAATATACAATTTCATTATCTTAGTTGCTGGAGTAAAAAATCTCAAAAGAAAAAAAAATAGAAACTTAGAGAAAGTATCCACAAAAAATGATTCACCTACATTTTCATTCGTTTTACCTGTAAGAAATGAAGGAAAAGTTGTCGGTAGATTACTGAATGCAATATCGAATTTAAATTATCCCTTAAAAAAAATGGAGATAATTATTGTTGAAGATGGATCATCAGATAATACTGTTTCCACCTGTTTAGAATATGCTGAGAAAAACGATGTGAAGATGAAGGTTTTACGTAAACCTGTTTCTGATGGAAAGTCTTCCGCTTTAAATTATGGGATAAAAAATGC
>JAEOTF010000072.1 GCA_016840025.1 Candidatus Hodarchaeota archaeon | reverse complement strand
TCTTTGCAAATGAATTGATACTATATTTTCTTTGGATATTATTCAATTATCGTTATATCTTCAATTCAAAATTAATCTTTAATCATAATAAATTTTGAAATAATATTTGTGCATGTTTTAGAAGTAACTTTTTTGAATCCGTTATTACATTGATCAATCAGATTATTCATCGTAAAGCAACAATTTTTTGAAATATGGTTTTTACTAATCCCCCAATAAGTTTCTATCGGCTCAAGTTCAGGAGGATAAGGCGGAGTTCCTATGACTCCACTTCGTGGCCATATCATATTCTTCAAAAAGTATCAATTCAGTTGCGAAGATCTATAGAGTGTTACATTCTTAATTCGATTACCAAGCATTAGGGGTAAATAAAAATGCATTATGCAGATTCATTACTTGTATCCAGGGTAAATTATATGTTTGTCCATGAGCTAACATAAATGGGCTTTGATGAGCATTTTTAGCTCCCGGGAAAAAAGGGACAAAATTTCTTATATTTGCTAAAGCTGTAAATAGAATACGAGCATAGAGTGGATCCCTGAAACTCTCCGCCATTCTCAGTTTACGCTTAACCACTTTTAAAAAATTATCAACAATAGATGTCGTTTTTGTGATACCGTTTCTTTGCTTATGAATAGTATAACGAACGGCATTATCTTCCAACTCATTTAATCGCTCTCGTAACAGGGGATGGTGAAATGCTTCATCGTTAAGTGATTGAATCCTAATTTTGAGGATGATCCCAGAACTTGCGGTATTCAATAGCTTCTTGACTTTATTATAAAGTCTTTTTATTTCTTTTACACTACAATTTGTCTCCTCTTGATATTTCGATAGAGCCTCACGGAATTTCTTAAGACAATGACGATGACAAAATCCAATCCAGATACCATGAAATGTTGCTTTCAGCGCCTTAGTCGAAGCCTCCCACTTATCTTTCGTGACGCCAAGAATCTTAAAGGTTACTCTTTCTAAGAATTTTTCAAATGAGTCACAGAGACTTTCCTCATCCACGTGATCAACATAGTCTGCATGCCAGACTATCAGTGTCTTGGGATCAACCATAAATACAGTGTAGGTTCGAAGATTAGGCTCTTTTTCAAATCCCTCATCTTCTTGAAAATATCCGGATCCTTGTACCCCTGCTCTTGTAAGAATAGTAGCAGGATGAAGTGTTCCTATCCACCACAGCCAGTTTAAAATTGTTTGCCTGCACTTAACGCCTTTGCCATCTTTTTTAGTATTTTCAAGGGCAGCTTGAATACTTTGACTAAAAAGCGCTATATTCTGAAAGACATGCGCAATAAGATCAATGCTATAGTGTTTCTCCCTTGGAAGAAAGCTGGGAAGAAGCGAAAATTTTTCTTCGCACTCTACACATTGAATCATCCTTATTGGGAATTGTTCCACCTCTCCTCCCGCTATAGCTGACTTACGATCATCCTTCCGAAACCCAATTAAATGATATCTTTTAGGCCCAACACATGAAGGCTTATGACCTGTCGTATGAAAGCATTTATCAAATTTTTCTACTACCTCAATCCGAAACCTCTTTTTGTCACGGACAATAAGCAGGTACTTCTTTTTATCTGCCCAAGGAAAAATGTAGGTTTTCTCTCCTCTCTGAGAAAGTGAAAGGTTAATCGTTCTCTCATGCTTTTTAGTGCAATATTCCTTAAACGCTTTTTGCAAGGCTCTCTCCATGGCATTGCCTATTATTGTATTAGGTGCATCTGTTTTATCTAAATAGCTTGCTATATGTGCTAACATAGAATCAATTGATCTGCAAAGATTCATCTGTTCCTCAGATACCTGTTTTTTTCCTGCTGCCCTTTTCCCTGGCAAAGGCTTACATACTTCAATCAACTGCTCAACAATTTCTCCTAGTTCTTTAATAGCTACACTCAATTGTAAACTAAACGCTGAAAGGCATCCATATATTTTATAGTCGTGAATCCAGGAACGAAGCGTGTTTAAACTTTTCTCAATCTCTTTTGCGATCTCTGGATATTGATTCTGACCATAATAATTACGGCGCATAAGCCTGTTTAAAGCCTTCTCTAACAAGGTTATTATACATAGAATATTATTTAGTTCTTTATTATTAAAAATTTTTGTAGTAGAATATCCTTCAATTTTATTTTTTTCTAACATACCATCCCCCCCTTAATAAATTTAGAATTAAAATAAT
>JAEOTF010000502.1 GCA_016840025.1 Candidatus Hodarchaeota archaeon | reverse complement strand
CGCCATCCATATCGCCGTTTTCTCCTGAAGCGTTTTGTATGAAGAAGAGGCTGGATGATCCTACGTCTGTGATAGCCAAAGTTTCTCTTAGGGTTAAAGGGACTTGGAGAACTTTTGTTGTGAAAGGTGGGGTAATGCCTTGGAAGGCGGGGTAGCTTAATGCTAATACTATTGACCCGAGTACAAGCACCATCTTTACGTAGCGGCGGTTAAGAAAGCTAGGTAGTATGGGCTTGATTGAGTTGATGTTTATTGACGTGAGTAGGGGTATGAAGAGGATTTCGACGTTAACTAATGCGGCTCTCTGACACGGGTAATTTATCCTTGAGGGCTTCCGCCCTGTCCTGAGGACAAGCCATGCGAGGCTTGCCATGGCTATTATAAAAATCCAAAATTGATGGTTCTTATTTGATGTGCTACTGTGAGAGTCGTGCGCGCGCGCAAAGAATCCACCTCTAAATCATCCTTGTCAGAAATTAATATATATGTATAGCGCGCACAATTTACGATGAAATTCTTCAATCTTAGATTGTAGCTAGCTATGCTAAATGAGAAACACTCATCAAGCAGATGTTGATACAGTTTTTGAAAATCTTATTATAAGAAGTGCGCACGCTATTCTAAGTGATAACAAAAAACCTTCGAGCTAGCTAGCATTGTCCCTAACTGAGTTAGAATGCCCAAATTGTAAATCAAATCTTAAGATTAAAGGAAATAGTGTGAATTGTACAAAATGTAACCAACAATTTTCAATTGTCTCAGGAATTATTGATTTCTATGGGAAAATAGACAGATTTTATGAAGGTAAATTTGGTGAAGATATTAGAAAGGAATATTTTGATAGATGGCCGATTGCATATAAAGTATACTTGCATATTAATGCATTCGGTTTTAGGGCACACCATGAAACATATTATAGAAAACTACCCGTAAACAGTAAAGTATTGGATCTTGGTTGCGGCAGTGGAGATCCAACTCTAAAAATTAATAACAATATATTGATTGGATTAGACGTTTCATTATCTTCATTAAAGAAGGCAAAAAAGAGATATGATGAAGTATACCAAATTTCGGTTCCACCTCTTCCATTCAAAAGTAATTCCTTTGATTGTGTTTGTTCCTTTGATTTATTGGGACATATTCCCATTGTCCACAAAAATGAATTACTAAAAGAAATTTATAGGATCCTAAAACCAGGAGGATTATCTTTTCACTATATTGAAGTTGACAGTAAACGTGGACATAATAATTGGGCGAAAAAGAATCCTGTTTTGTATCATAAATATTTCATCGAACAAGATGGACACTTTGGATTAGAGCACTACAATAAAGTATTACACCGATTTAGAAATATTGGTTTTTCATTAATAGAAAGAAAAATACTCGCGAAATTCATTATTCCACCAAAGGAAGTTAATAAAAGGTTTAACAATGAATATAAAGAAAAACATTGGATTGTTAAGATAATTATAACCTTTGCTGAAATCATTTCTAGAAATATTTGGATAAACGCATTCTTAGGATTTGCTCTAAAACCATATCAAATCATTTTCGAATCTTTACTTCCCGATGATTATGGTGGCTTATTATATATTGTATGTAAAAAATAATTTACATTAGCTAGCGCGCGCTAGCTAGTCCAAGTCAAATGTTACGGATTATTTTGTTAGCGTCACAACAATCAGTAGATTTAATATTTCGAGTACGCCAAAGCTATGCTTCCACTTTATTTATTTTATGATTTTTCTTTTTTAGAACATATATTTTATGTTCAGAAAGTCTCGACAACAAGTTTCGTAGAGTTAGATCAAAGGGTAATGACAAGATACAAGCTATACTCGCAAAAAAGTAAAAAATTGACGAGGTAATCATATATCTCATTGATGGTTTTGTCTCTTTTAGATGGTAGCGATATTTACCATATCTGTTTAATATTTTATTTAGGGATTTTAGAAAAAGAGATAAGTCCACCCCAAAAGTATCAACCAGAATCGCTTCTTTCTTTTCCTGAAAAACATCTTCATATTTATGAACTACCGTTGGAAAATCTGGATTAAAAGGTCTACTAGAATTATAGGCATATTCCAATAGAACAATTAATCCTCCCTCCTTCACTATTTTCAGGATCTCTGATACTGCAGATCTGAAGGCAGATACATTGACTATATGCTGCAAAACTGTAACGCTTAGTATAGCATCAAATGTTCTTGGCACAAAGGGAAGAAAATTAGTACTACCTATCACTAAATCTACATTTTCCAGCTTCTTTTTTTTCACTCTTTCTTTTGCTTTTCTAATCATTTGCTTTGAAAGATCTAATCCAACTATAGACGCTTGTCTAAGAGCTATTCTTTCACTCCACCTACCAACTCCACAACCAATATCTAAGATCTTCTTTCCAGAGAATCTGTCCAAGATAGACTTAAGAGAACTATTTTGAAGATAGTCTGTATACCAATTCAGTAAACCTTTAGAACTGGGAAGGAGAACTGGTCTGAAATCACCTTTTTCCCCAAACCTTTTAGCAGTTTCATCCCAGAACTCTTTCATGTCAGCAATATCAGACATTATCCTTTCCCACTAAGTAAGATTCAATATGATTCTTGCATTTACCTTTGTCGTCCATAAGAGTTTTATTAATGCTGTACGCAACAGTATTAAAGGTTGTTCGTATGATGGTCACTGTGGGCATATGTGCTTACAATGAAGAAAGAACTATTGGCAACCTTTTAGAAAATATTCTTAATTACCAGAGACTTCCAGCAGATTCTGAAGTACTGGTTGTATGTTCTGGTTGTACAGATGACACGGTAAATATAGTTCAAAAGTGGGCAAAAAAAGATCCACGATTAAAGATCATAATTGAAATCGAAAGACGAGGTAAAGCCTCGGCTGTCAATAAAATCTTAAGTAACGCAAAGGGCGAGCTTCTTCTCTTTATATCAGCTGATACTATGCCTAACGATAGATGTTTTCCTTTTTTAATCTCAAAATTTCAAGATTCAGATGTCGGGCTTGTTAGTACCAGACCTAAACCAGTGAATCATTCAAATTCTCTCCCAGGCAGATTAAATAAAATCCTTTGGAATTTACATCATCTTTTATCAGTTGAATTAAATAAAAACAAGCAAGCAAGACATGCTAGTGAAGCATTCTGCATCCGAAAAAATATAATCACAAGAATTCCTGAAGAGATAGTCAATGATGATGCTTATTTGGCTCTATTAACGAAAAGGAAAAAATGGATAATAGAATATGAACCTAAGGCGAGCGTTTTAATTTGTGGTTCTCAAACATTACGTGATTATTTCAGACAAAGAAGAAGAGTTGTTTTCGGACATCATCAGATTAGAAAATGGACTGGAGAAAAACCCCAATATTTCGTTTCTTTCGCAACACTATTTCATAAACAATTTATGAGATTTATCGTTAGAATAATCAAAAGCTGTGGAGTCATCAACTTCACAATTTTTTCCTCAATTGAGTTTTTATCAAACATAGGAGCAATATATGATATAATTCTTGGCAGGTCTCACACTAAATGGAGGATTGCAGATTCAACAAAAATACACCTGAAACTTGGTACCCATAATCAATGATGCGCGCGCGTATTATGGCTAGCTAGATGTATCGTTGGTCGTTTCCATTATAGTATTTAATGAAT
>JAEOTF010000071.1 GCA_016840025.1 Candidatus Hodarchaeota archaeon | reverse complement strand
TAGTCGTTATCGCAGAGGCTACTACAAAGGGCTCTTTCTTGTTTTTAATTACTTCTTGAGCTATTACTTCAGACCAGTGCTTTATCCGATAAGTACTCAACTGGACATCAACGTCTCGAGGTTAATGCATACCCGGTTCCCAAAAAAAGCTTTTCGATTTACAAAGAGTAAGCGCGCGTCCTACAATTATTTGCCGCTTTTCTAATAGCGTCTTCTTTCTCCTCTTCTATCTCCATATCTTGTTGAGGAGAAACGTCTGAAATCACGAGATCTTCGTTCCTCTTCAAATTGGCGTTCTGATAAATTGTTATCAGTATTTACCTCTTCTATAGGTGTTTCTGAGGATGAAACTGTTCCATATCTCCCTATATTGAGCCTCATAGATCCTTTGAAAAGAGAAACGTATCCATTGTTTATATTTAGGGTATCGTTTTCATTGATTTTTTCAATATCATTGTCCCATAAAGTTAATAAAATGGCTCCTGTTTCGTCTCCGACCAGAGCTTCTGTAACTCGATGGGCTGCGCCGTCTCTTCTTGATACAATTTCTCTAACTGGATTCTTAGAAGTAACTTTTACTATAGTATAAACTCGTCTCGATCTCGGGTTTAAGTTCTCAATTTTTATTTTTGCTTCATCTTCGTTATTTGACATCGGTTAAACGTCCTATTCACTTCCTTATTTACATAAGATGGTTTTAAAGATTTGCATAGAGCTCCTTAGTATTTAAAAACGAATCTGTTCAGCTAGCTGAAACATTATGATTTATATCCAATTCTTCTTAAGAAGTTCTTTCTGTTAAGGATGTCCCCATTCGTTTCGATTCCTCTGGTTTTATACCCGTCTATAACGCCAAGTACTCCTCTTCCCTGATCGGTCTCTGATACTACAACTTCAATGGGGGTAGCGATGGCTGCATAAATCGTGCAGACTTCAGGAGTATTTTTGACTCTATTTAGAACGTTTATTGGATACGCGTTTCTTATGCATATTACGAAAGAGTGACCACAACCCAAAGCGAAGGCATTCTCTTTCGCATAATTTTTCAGTTCCTCCTCATTTTCCTTCAGACCTTACCAGACAAGATCCCGAAGATTCACAAAAGGCTAGACCAAATTCAATATTTGGAGCCGAATTTATCATCGCTTCGTATAAATCTTCTACCGTTTGAATGAAGTGAGCCATACCCAAAATTATATTACATCCTTCGGGGACAGTAATCTTTACTACTTTTATTTCCATAGTTTTCACCAGCAACCAATTTGTTTATAATCCAATAATAATACGGACTATTTAGTCGTTACCAGCGAGTCAATAATCGAGATCAAAGCGCGCTAGATTTCTTTAAGGTCTTTACCCCTTTTTTTAATTAATTCACAAAACATGTCAACAACATGTCTATATCTTCTTTTGCAAGCCTTCTCATCATCGCCAAAGACAATTATTTCTACTGGTAGTCCTACATTGGGTATAGCTTCACTAACCAGGGGTTTTAAATATACGTTTGAAAAGGTTTTCACAATCTTATTTACTAAAGGAGAGATCTCGGGTTCAGATCTCATTGTAACCATTACCCTTTTGGCGAAGCTATAATAATTAGTCGCATTTTGAATTTCTTTCGCCAAATAATGTTTAAAACAATTCTGTGCTTCCTTTGGGGGGCCAGGCATTGTGAAGATTGTGGTTTTCTTAATTTTAAGAATCATTAGAGGGGCCCAGCCTATGGGGTTTGGTAAACATTTGGCTCCATCTAAGGTGGAGGACATTTTATAGTGGTGCGGCAAAAGCTGTGATGAGAGTAACTTTCTCCTTTCAGACATTTTTTTTAAAATATTTTTGTCAACTATTATGTGTCGGCAAGTGAGTTTGGATAAGGCTTCAATGGTTTTATCATCTTCGGTAGGGCCTAGTCCACCAGTTATAAAGATAAAATGTGGGTTTCTATCTAACATCTCTTTTAGTACAGAACATATCTCATCAACATCGTCTCGGGTACATGTTATTCTTTTCACAAATACTCCTAAATGAGTAACTTGATCCGCTAACCAAAATGAATTTTTATCATAGACGCGGCCATAGCATAGCTCGTCTCCTATTGCTAAAATTTCTGCATTAGCTATCAATTAGTGCATCATCCATTGTATTTTTGATCTCTGAGTTGAACTAGATTAACAAAGATTGTTATTAAATATTTTAATTGTATAGGCCCAAGAAACATAAGCCTTTTAGATCGATAGAGACATTAGTCCTCTATATAAGCCGGGATGACAGAGTGGTAATGTGCTGGCCTCGAGATGTATTGAAAGGGCACAGACAATTTTCGAGCAAGCCAGTGGCGCACTGCGCTACAAGGGTTCAAATCCCTTTCCCGGCGCCAGTAGGCGCACTAAATCCAGTTATATTGAGACGATGAAGTTGGGAAGAGTTATTGTAATAACTGGTACTCCTGGTGTTGGAAAAACCACAGTTTCAAAATCTTTAGCTGAGAGGCTTGGAGCATTATATATCAGTTTAACAGATGTAATTAAGAAAGAAAACCTCGTTTTGAGAGTTGATGAAAAAAGAAACACTCTGATAGTAGATTTGAGAAAACTCTCTAAGAGGGTTATGGAGATTATCGATAACTCTGTGGAAATTGTTGTTGAAGGCCACTATGCCGCAGATGTTGTTCCATCTGCTCTAGTTTCCTACGCCTTTGTGTTACGGCGTGATCTTGATGACCTAAAGGCTAAGCTTAAAGATCGTGGTTATGAAGAAAAAAAAGTTCTAGAAAATCTAGCTGCAGAAGCTTTAGACGTTTGTCTATTCAGTGCTGTTCAGGCACACGGTATTAAAAAAGTAAACGAGATAGATGTAACACACTTGGATGTGGCCGAAGCCGTTGAAGAAATTCTTCAAGTCCTGAATGGTCAAAAAACCATGAAGATTGGTAAAATTGATTGGCTTGGGAAATTGGAAAAGGAGGGTAGGCTTGAGGAGTTTCTGCACCAGCTTAATTTTCTGTAAATGATGATTTTCATATAAGTTTATTTCGAAATTATGTGTCTCTTAGTAATGAGGGTTACACCTCTTCTATTAGAGTAGGCTTTAGCATGATCACTAAATCTCTTGGATACAATGATTGGGTTATTCAGTCCAATGTCTTCTGAGACCTTATCAGCTTTTATGATAATGTCTATGCCAACCGTTCTGTCCCAGTCTTTAACAAATACAGGGCGCTCTGTTTTTCCCTTTTTTATTAGGAGATCGAAGGTATGTAGTAGACCAGAAAAGCCTTCATATTTAACATTATAACTTATTTGGTATCCTGTACGTGTAAAAAAGTCGATAACTAATAAAAGTAATGATTTTTCAGTTATAGGATCTCCTCCTCACTTTTTTCACGAGTTATAATGTAAACTGAGTAGCATTGAATATAAATCAAATCCATAAATGTTTTCCGATAATGGAATGAAGAGGATTCAATTATCAACATCATTCTAGGCCTTTCTTGTGGGCCAATCATAGTCGAGGTTAAACATAAGACACCTGCAATGTTTGTGTTTGTTTTTTTAAAAAAGACAGCGCGCGCAAATATGCATGCTTTGGATAATATCACGATCGCGCGTCATCTAAATTTAAATAGTTGATTATGCCAAAAAGATCTGGAATGTGAAAAGAGGTAATATTAATAACTTCACAACTTCTTATCCCATAACAAGCTTTAATGTAGAGGAGAGTTTGAAAATGTCAGGTACAGGTAGAAGAATGTTTTTTGAGGAACTTTCAAAGCTGTTGAAAAGAACAGTAACGATCGTTATGGTAGATGGAAAGACATATGTTGGAAATTTTGATGGTTATAATCCTGAAACAATGAGCATATGTCTATCGGATGCCAATGATGATGGAAAAATTTATCCAAAGATTTTCCTGAATGGTAGCATCGTTGCTCAAATCCTTGCTACTGAGAAATCATTTGATTTAAAAAGCCTCGCCGAAAGGCTTGAGAGAATTTTTCCGAGAATGGTGAAATTATATGATGAGGTAGATGTCATAGTCGTGATGGATAAGATTAGGGTAGATGCGTCAGGAATTCTCGAAGGATCGGGTCCAGCAGCAGAGAGGGTTCAAAAGGTTTATGATGAATTTGTAAAAAAGGCTAAAAAGCCTTAAACTGGATCCCAAAAGTCTATTTTTTAATGTTTGTTTTACTATTCCGTGAGTAATTCTAGTTTTTCTGCAGCTTTCTCTATTATATCTAACTTTATCTTAATTCCTATGATATTTTCAAGCAATTTTAAAACCTCTTGCGCCGCTGAGATATCAGGATGAATTCCTTCAGTTTCAACCGAAACACAACATCCTCTTAATCCTCTTACCTTCGCTAATCCTAACAAGAGGCCTGTGGCTCCGTATAGATGGCCTTGAATAATATTTAATTCATGTTTACGCAAATTATTCAAAGTATCAAAGTCTGTGGCGGTTAAATATAGGCGTGGTGGAAAAGAAACTTTATCCTTTTTGATCCCTCCGATGGTAATAACGAAGCGGCAGTCGATTTCTTGGAGATAAGAAATGATTTTACCACATAACTCGTATTGGCCGTATTTATTTAAGGCCTGAGTATTTCCATACAATATGACTATGTCGTGAGAGCCATAAAGAGCTTTCCAGTAATAAAGTTCATTTATAGGCGTTCTAATTTTTCCGTTCGTTGCGGTAATGGCTAGAGCTGGAAAATGGGGTGATATAATCTCCCCCATTTTTTTGGCTCGTAGACAGTCTACTAAGCTGATAGCGCATATATTAGCTACAAATCCTATTCCTGGTAAGCCCTCAATTAGTATCGGATTCTTAAGTTTT
>JAEOTF010000534.1 GCA_016840025.1 Candidatus Hodarchaeota archaeon | reverse complement strand
TCTTTTCTTCTTCAAAATAGGAAGTTAATTGATTTGTTATATTAATTAATGCTTTATTTAGAAATGCAACTATTGCTTCATTATCCTTTTTAGGAATTCGAATAGAATTTCTTATGTTTGTATTAATTTCCTTTTTCGAAGATACACTCATAGTAAGATTACTTCAATCAGATTACATAAATTCTTTGAGGTTAGGGCGATATTCTGCAGATAATATATTTAGACATATCTTTGAAATTTCAAGTAAACAAGATTGTCCAATCTATGGTATATTTAAATAAATGAACATTAAATCAGTCAACAAAATGTAAAAAATATTTTTGTCGACAAAATTACGCGAAAAAGATAAAAAGGCATTAACGTTGTAATTAGGACAAGGGCTTTTATGCTCTGTGGATGCTGAGAGATGCATATCTAGTTTGCATATCTAGATGCATATATAATTCGTACGAGTTGAAGTTAGAAATGAAAAAAGTTAACCCAAAAGTTGTAGCAGTAGCTACATTACTATTAGGTCTCCTAGTTGGAGCAAGTGTTGCCGCGGACAAAGCTATTGGTGAATCAACCTTAGGACATGCTGAACCAGACGGTACTTAAAAGTATACGATAGTAAACACTTAAGATAAAGAGGGGGATCTAATATTCGGCCGGAGGGTATAGGTGGCCTAGGTCATTTATACCAATCTTCCCCTTTTTTCTCTATTTCTATTTATTTTTGACAATCTTGTTTTTTTATTTTCTTTATCAAAAATGAAAAATATGAAGGGTAATCCCTTCAATTTGAAAGTTTTATCTTCCTCTAACCGTCATGAATTCCATCACTGAGAATCTCAAATATAGCTTCGACTTCAGGTAAGTTAGGAGAATCTACTATACGTGCAACTCGTTTTGTTTGTTTTGATTTGCGTAGATAGACTCGAGTTGTGCAGGAATGAGCAACAATATGTCCACCTATTGGCGCTGTTGGATCTCCAAAGAAGAAATCTGGTCGTGCCATAACTTGATTTGTTACTAAAATGGCTACGTGATGCATTTCCGCCAGTTTTAGCAAGAAATGAATATGCTGATTTAGTTTTTGTTGTCGAGAAGCTAGTGTTCCTCTACCAATATATTCCGCCCTAAAGTGAGAAGTAAGTGAATCTAGCACTACTAATCTGATGTTTTTATCTCGAGCAATAGCACTAATATCTCGAGACAAATTAATCTGATGGTCTGAAGTATAAGCTCTACCAACAGTTATATTTGCTAGAACTTCTTTTGGATCGAGTTCAAACCTTTCAGCTATTTCAACGATTCTTTCAGGTCTAAAGGTTCCTTCTGTGTCAATATAAGCAGCTTTTGCATCTAAACCACCTTGCTCCCTAAGTAACTGAACAGTTACGCATAACTGATGAGCAATCTGTGTTTTTCCAGTTCGATATTCACCAAAGAGCTCAGTAATGGCTCCGGTTTCAATTCCTCCTCCATATAATTCGTCGAGGTTTTCTGAACCTGTAGTTATTCTCTCAAGTCCTAAACGTTCAGTATAGAGGGTATCTGCTGTGCTAAACGTTAAACCAACTTGTTCTTGGCACATCTTTATAAGCTTTGCAGCTGTTTTCTCACCGATTTCAGCGTTGTCAACTAAGTCATTAACACTCGAAAGAGCTATTGATCTAATTGTTGTTAAACCAGCTTCTTTGAGTTTGTGAGAAGTAGCAGGACCAACACCAGGAAGATCTTGGATAGGTATTTCTTTTTCATCATCTCGAGAAATTGCATCGAAAAATTCACCAGTAGCTGTTGTTAATTTGGGTTTTTCTTCCTCGTCTTTCTTTTTCTTTGTTGTCTTCGTTGCTTTCTTGGTTTTTTCTTCTTTCTCTACAGCCTTCTTGGTTGTTTTAGAAATGGTTTTGACTTCATCGTCCTCTAAAACACTTTGATAAGCATCTTCTACTAGCTCATCTAGTGGAGTTTGAGCTTCTTCTTTCTTCTTAGCAGTTGTACTTTTCTTAGGCTTTTCTTTTTCCGCTTCCTCTTTCTTTTTTGACATATTTTTTTTCTCCTGAAATAAATCAAACACCTAACTTAATATGATTCTTTCGCTTCTTAGGAGATAGAAAGAGTTATCATATAAAATTTATCCTCTTCAATTCAACAGTTTTTTTGTTTCGCTTTAGGTTTCTGATGTATTTCTAAGTAAACCTTTCACACTTAGTATTAAAAGCGATTCCGTGAGGGTAGACCGAAAGTATTCTTCCTTGAAAAAATCATTCTTTTTGTAAAAGGAAAATTATTAAGAATTCTGAAATCAGAATATATTTGACTAGGAAAGTATAGGTGAAGAAATTGACTGGTATTGATTCAGATTCAAGAATTGTCATCGCAGAAGGGATTACTAAATACTTCACAGAACTTGTGCAAAGTAAGAAGATTCCCTTGACTCTTAATCGTCAAAAAATTCAAGCTAGATTATCTGAGATTAATAGTAAATTAATGGGTTTGAAGTGGAGCTATAAACCATTAGAACAAATTCTTCATTCAAAGGAATTAAGGGATATAGAAATATCTGCTAAAGAGATCTTTGATTCATTTCCTGATAAATGGGAAGAATTCTTGAGTACCCGCGGGATTGAAGGGAAAAATACATCTGCGATAATAGTTTTCATTCGAGACTTCTTTTATCGTCTACGTGAGAGACTAACAAATGGTCTGTCTGATGACTTCGCAGATGCAATTGATATTCTATGCGGAGAAATTCTTTCAGTAGAAAGTATAGATGCAAAGAATTGGAAGTGTTTAGTTACTGATGGTGTAGCAAGATACCATGTAGCGACAAATATCTCAGGATTAAAGAAAGGAGATATTGTCCCAATTGCAAAATTACCATCTTCAATAGTACACGGTGTTCATTCAGAAGGAATGTTTCTCGGGAAACCTGACTCGAGTAAATATACAAGTGACAATATTGGTAAGAGACCTGAGCTAACAGATAAAGAACTAGGACAAGCTAGAGGTATACTTGAACGATTTTTCGTCAGCAAAAAATGAAAGCTGAAAAACAAATCATAATTTATTTAACTTCTCCTTAAAATCAAGGATAAGATCAGCTCGAATCTTGCCTTTAATACGATCTTGATTATCACAAACTGCTCCAC
>JAEOTF010000501.1 GCA_016840025.1 Candidatus Hodarchaeota archaeon | reverse complement strand
CATCTTTAACAAAATAGCCTACAGTTATCGAATGACCTTGGGACTGCTCATTATAATTCTTTGATTGTACATCTACAGTCATCTTACCCCCTATACCAAAGAATTTCGCTCCTGCACTCGTTTTTGCGTTGATAGTAATCAATTGACTTCGAGTAGTTGAAGTGGAGACTTGTTCAAAGTATTCTTCCCCACCACCCCCGGTATAAAATTTCGATGTAAAAAACTCACAATTCTGATAGTTGTTGAAGACGGGGTTAAGGGAACGCCAGTCTGTTGGTGCTATAGAATGAGGAACCATTACTTCTGCAGTCCGGTTAAGATAATACACAATCTTTGGGCAAATATGTTTTGAAGTGCCATTTACAAAAGTGATATAGGTAGCATAGAGGCTCCAGACGAATACCGCTGCATTTCCATAATATATATCTCCGAACCCAGGTCCTAAATACTCTGGATCTTGTGATTGACCTGATGTAACGCTCTGCATTTGTTCTAACACATACTTATAATCATACCCTTCTGTAGTTGCTGTTGTCTCTGTAATCTCTAAACTCGTATCAACTACACTAACACCCAAATAGGAATAATCAAAGCCCATCTCAATACTATTCGTAGTATAATTCGTATTTTCACACTTCACTGCAACAGACATTGTTGAGGATTCAGTTATGTAGGAATAGGAGTGATCTCCCGATGGATCATGGGCTATAAACATCAGAAGCTCAGGAATAATTTCTGTATTAGTCTCAATGTGCTCATAAACTGGAGGCGCACTAAATTTTGCGAAGACAAAATTACGCATATCACTTGATACTTCCACATTGGAAACATATCCCTTTAGCTCCGCCGTTACAGGTCCATCTATACGGGTATCGTAGAACGGTAACTCACAACTGATCACATCCGTAGAGGGAGTCCAAGAACCCATAGAATGTCCATTAATAAATAATTTGACAGTATCAATTCCATAATAGCTATAACTAAAATTGAATAACGAGCTATCACATCCAAAAATCACCTCTTCCCCTTCATATGGTGATTCCCACATTATACTTTTCGCACCTTTATTCACCCATATTTGTACTGTCCTTGTGCCTTCTACCCAATTAGCTCTATCAATAGACCTATACTCTATGTTATAAACGTTATTTGCTGTTAAAAGAATAGGGGCGGTATATTGCGTCCAAGTCCCCGAATTAATTCTATATTCAGTTTTTGCTACTCCTGAATGACTGTCAGATCCAGATAAACTTACTAGAACATCACTCTCATACCAATTCCCGACTGAATGTTTTGTCCCCTGGATATTTATTGAAGTAGTAGGCGGATAGGGATCAATATTGAATGATTTAGTAAGATAAGTCCTATGATTAAGTTTATCAAAAGTTCTAGCTTCTAGAGTTATGGGCCATGAATAAGAAAACGGTCCATTATATGTGTACCAAGGACCACCATTGATTCTATCATCTGTTTGAGATATTCCTGCATAGATTGATGTGGATACATCATCAGTTTCAGGATCACTTGCTGTTATGCTTATTTTACCCGTTCCTTTATACCACCCCGTTCCTGAATTATAAGGCCCGTCATAACTTATTTCAAGATTAGGATAATTAACGAAGATATCTCTTATCCTCCCAAGATCATATTCACCAGTACCACCTGTTCCAGTTTTCATAAAATTCCATAGCGCTTCTCTAACATATGAATTAATACAATTTTTATCAAATTGATAGTCCCCCACATCTCGATGAGTTTTTACAAGTAATCTAGATAATTGTTCATTATAACCAAACTCATACTCTACTCCGTAAACCATATCGTTCAAACATATTACTGCTACCGCATGATTGGTATCACTTCCCGGAGGACCAAATTCAAAGTCTTCGGGATGGTTAGGAAAAGTCTCCTCAAGCCACATTCCACCACTATAACGCCAAGAAACCTTCTCTAGATCCCAATTGCTGAAATGCCCATCGTTATTGGAATCAGTTGTCACAATAATCATATAGTCAGGTGCCCAACTAAAAGATCCCGAATTAGGCGCGTCATTAACGAAATAAAATGCCTGCCACCATATATCTGTTTCTTCATGCTGAATAAAAACAATCATTTTTTCATCGTCGTCATCTCCTAAACCATGTTGATCTAAATCCCATTCGAAGGTAGGAGCACCAGACGCAGGGGCTATCTTCACAAAACCAGTTATTAAAGGTAAAAGAGTTAACAAAAGTAACAGACTAGACTTACTTTTTTTATCAAACTTTAGATGATTCATAATTCGTCATCACTATCCGTTTTTATGAAAATTAAATCAGCAGGTTCAACAGGGAATACGAAATGAATGGGTATGCCAGATGGTTTGGTCTTAAACTGAATAGTATAAGAGTAGTACGGAGCCTGACGAATAAGACGTATTCGTCTCCAATCACTAGTGTTAAAACCCCGAAATCCATCTGGATATCGAACACAATTCGTTACGTAGGACTGATTATCATTTATCAATATTAGATCCCAACTTACTCTCTTTTAATCGTTTATAGTAGTAAGAAGAGTGTACAATGGGAATAAAGGCTCTAATAAAGATACTCATTGATATGCTCCTATTCTTTTATTCTGATTTTATGGCTTGATATAATATCTCCGCAATTAGATCTCAAGGAGTAAGCAATCTCCCCTCTCTTTTTCGCGTACACTGTTAATGGAAACGACCGCTTATCTTCAATCACTACTTGTTCCTCAAATTATATCGTTCAAATATAAAGAAAATGCTAATAAAGCACTCTCTCTTCCCTCATTCTTAATCTCTACCGAAAGCCGAAATACGGGTCTGATCGAGTTCCATTGCCCCTAACAGCGATATTTGCTAATTCTATGTCAGTTGAGACATCGATAGGCGGATGAGGAGGTTTGAAACATGCGTAAATGGCACTTAAATCCGATTATTTGGGATCTGGTACTCCTTACACTTCTATTTTCAGGGTGTACTAAATGAACAAGTTGAGTTGACCTACCAAGTATTCAACAGGATAAACTAGCAGAACGTATTTATCCTATTAACAAAAAGTGCAATTTAATTCTGCATGCCACTTGGAATTAAAAGAAAAAGGTGATAAAGATGGATAAAAAAGAATTATTGGATGAAAGTAAATTATTCGAACATTATCCTAAGAAATTGATTAAAAAAATGAAAGAAAACATAAGTAAAGAATACACTGCTGAAGAATTACGTGAAAAAGCAGAATACCCAGATTTACGTGAGAATGATCCGATTTTTAGTAGTAGGGATCAAGAAACAATTAGAGCCTTCAAAGGATTAATGGAAAGTTTAACAGGATCACAATTACCACGTAAGGTCGAATTACAACTTATAATATTAGAAGACATTATCATGAACTTTCTCACTCCATATACTCGTCAATTGTTCTTAACCCGTATATCAAAGCACCAATCAGTTTGATTTATCATCTAAACTCGTCACATTATCCTACTTCCAATAGGAAGATTCAGAATTATCTTAGAGTTTAGGCTTATAATATTCTAAGTTCAACTACTCCCTTTCTAGAATATATAAGGTTCTTCCATTGTCCAATTTCTTAAAATATTGTCTATATAAGTCATATTCTTGAATACTCTCGTCAAGAAGACTTATATCACTAAATGAAGTGTGGATATAACAAGGTATATTTGAAGAGGTTGAATTGACAATTTCTTCTAGAAGTGCAGTGAAGTTGATCTCGTATACCTCTTTATTTCGTGTAATATGAAAGATTTTCTCATTATGATGATAATAAATAACATCAATGTTATTACTATCAAGCGCTAAACCTGGATTGTCCTTGAAAGAACCTGTTAACACAAGACATGGAGAGTCATCTAATAAGGTAATGATCTCCCCATCTTCATAATAAATGGATAAAAGGGAGCAAAGGTAATTATTTGTAAGGATAACGCCACTAACAAAATTGTGACCAGAGTTCTTCGATAGGAGAGCTGTTGAACTCTTCTCAAAAGAGCTTGGGAAGGCAGAGATCTCAGATTAAATGGCAATTGTTTTATCAATTTCAAAGAGTACCCCAAAGTCAATGAAAGGAAGGGGGTTATACTAACCCATCGTTCAAGAGTCGCTGGGTCGTAAAGAAATGTTAAGGTCATGTTTGAAATCATCCCTGTCCATATTACAAGAAGCATCCAGAATTGCCTATGCTCGATATTTCGCTTATTCTTCTTCCTGATAAATCGAAATATTAAGAGGGGTGGAACAAGAAAAAGGAGTATTGCAGGGACAGAAAGAAAAATCCAAAGAAATAGGAAGGGATCGGTATGAAAGACAGATCCGAAAAATTGGAGAACATAAAAAAAAGGGCGTTGAATGACACTTCGGAGGTAGGAAGTGAAAAACTTCCTGAAAAACGATATAATACGTGAAATGGTTAGTTCATCAGCTAGTAGAGACCATCGCCTGACATCCTCGTATCCCCATGTGTAATAGGAAATTGAATAGACTTGATCCCATTGCAGAGTTCCTTGAGTCATTTTCTCCCACCAATGGAAATAGAAGAAGAGAGAGAAGAATGTACTGAAGGTTACGACACAAAAGACGCAGTATATTATTACTCTCTTGTATATAGCCATTATCCTTCTGTTAATAATATAGAAATCAAGACTAGTTGTAAATAATAGAAGACTGATGAAGACTACCGTCTGGAAATGAACGAACAATGCACAGGCTAATGTTAATGAGATGAAAAAAGAATACAATAGTGATTTTTTCAGTGATATAGACTCTGCCATCGGTGTCATCGGTGTCAGTATCAAAAATTACTGCAAAGACATCTTCCACATAATAAGCGGGGGCGCTGCTACTCATAATTGTGATCCGGACAAAAATGTGATTTGTGTCCGAGAAGCTATAAACACTTAATATATCATACCCCGCAGGGGTGTAGCCGCCATCATCCCCATCATAGATCTCTACAGTCCATTGCCCATCACTAGGCCAAGTAAAAGTTGTTGCTGAGACTGATGTTGGAGTATTAGGATAAAATATAGACGTTAGGATGAATAATGCAAATATTAAAAAGAAGTAGACAATTAATCTCTTTTTTACCATATTTCCACCTTCATTAAACCATCCAGAACAAAATTCTCTTCTAGAGGACATTAATAAGTCAGCTTGCCAACTTAAAAGCGTTTCTCGGATTTAGTTTTCTATAGCGAAGATCAATCACAAGACTATTTTTTAGACCAAACCGAACTTTATTCATGTCTAGAAGATCTTGAAGATCTTTTTGGACAATATTTGTGGCCTCAGAAATCAAATCTTCAATACTCATAGACCATCCCTATAACGAATGTAACAGATCTTCCGTTTTGCCAAGTTGTATCTCTGTCATGCTTATTTTCCTAATTACGATTATGCAATCGGTAGTATTCATTAACCATTGTTGTAATATCCACAACAGATCCTTTTGTCGGTCCCCGGGGTAATGATTCTTTAAGAAATCTCTCGGGTAGCGTATCGTCTTCTCTCCTTAAACCAAATTTTTTGTTAAGTTGGAAATCTCTTTCTATACATTCACCCAGTATTTTCTTCAGATATTCGGGAGTATATTCTATTCCTGTACCATAAGTGAGAAGCCTTGAAGTATTTTCAAAGTTTAACAGATCCATACAGAGCCCCAAATTTTTGCACATTGTAAGACAGTCGGTTAGTAATGCAATTTTTTCCGAATAGGTCACCAATGCTGCTTTTCCTTCTTCTGCAAGCCTATCAGCAGCTTTTTCTGTCCCAAAACGTTCCTTAGCTACATCCCACCGTTCTGTGAGTTCAAAATAGGGTTCTGCCCTTAGATGATCTCCCCCCCTTGAAGCAACAGCATAAGTTAAGCCATATGCCTTAATTCCCCGAGGGTCGCCACAAATAATGTCCAATCCTTTTACTTGCATAACAAGTTTCTTTACTTCTTCGCTAAACTGTTGGGCGAACTTAGTTGCTCCCTCAGCGAGTTGATTACCAATTCCTTTCCGGTATGTAATCATTTCTACAATTTCTCTCACTTTCTCTATCTCCCCCCAGGAAATCTTGATTCCTCCTACTTCCTCTGGTTTTATAAGTCCTTTCTCCTGACATTCCATTAACCATCCAATTATTTCACAAGTAGACAGAGAATCCAACCCCATCTGATTTAGGTAATAGTTCATTTCTAACGCGAATTTTATGTTATCTCCTCCTATTCTAGATGTAAAAGCACAGAGGGTTTCATATTCAGGCCCTTCTGCTTCTATGTTTCCACATATATAATATCTTGAACAGTGTCCACTGCAGTTAAAACAACTTTTATTCTTTACCTTATAAATTTCCGCCAATCGTTCCCCAGATATTTTATCTACATAATCACAAACCCCTTCTTGGAAATGATTGGTGGGTAATATTCCTATACTGTTTAAAGCGGTCATTAACCTAGTGGTTCCGAGCTTATATCTTCTAGAATAATCCTCATGGTTAATTATATCTTTTTTGAGCTGTTTCACTTCATCTAAGAAAGCAAGGGGTTCCGCTAATTCCACGGAGTTCGTACCTCGTACTGCAACAGCCTTCAAATTTTTTGAACCCATGACTGCTCCCATACCAGTACGACCGTTGACTCTATTTCCACTGGAGACGACCGTTGAAAATAACACCTGATTCTCCCCCGCAACTCCTATTGCTGCAACCTGAATCGAAAAATCCCTTTTTTCTTTTCGAATATCCTGTGTAACATCCACAATAGTTTTTCCTTTATATTGTGGACAATCAATGAACTCCACCTCTGAATCTGAAATCATTAAATACATTAGATTGTCTGCTTTGCCAGAAATGATGATCTGATCGAATCCTGTAAGTTTCATCTCAGCTCCAAACTGTCCCCCTGCTGCTGAATCACCTAGTATCCCAGTTAGGGGTGATTTTGCGGATACTGTAAAATATGCAGAAGCAGGCAACAAAGAGCCAGTTAATGGACCAATACCAAAAATAAGCATATTTTTAGATCCTAATGGATCGCAGTTTGGATTTAATTCCTCGTACAGTCTTTTAGAATTCGCTGCTCGTCCACCAATGACATTTCTAATCCATGACTTCTCAAGTTTTTCAACTCTGTAACGTCTTTCAGTGAGGTCAACTCTGAGGATCTTGCCGCTGTAAGCAAAGTTAAGCATTCTGATTCCTCCATGTTGCCCTTAGTTTTCTCCCTGTCTTCTTAGTGTAATGTACTCTCTTTTCACTAGGGTTCAGTTTCTTAATATCTTTCTTAATCTCGACCAATGAAATTTTCTCAATTTTTTTAGGAAGGTAGTTAAGAGCTTTCTCTGTACAGACCTCTACACACTTAGGAGTTCCTCCACATAGATCACAAACATAGACAATATCATTGAATAGTTCAATTGCCCCTATCGGACATCTTTTCTCACACTTTCCACAAAGCGTGCATAAAGTAGGTGATATCATTATTTGTCCCTGTTGTCCTATTGTTATTGCGTCAGCAGGACAATCGAGACAGTATCTTTCGCTACAATGGACACAAACCACAGGATAGTCTATCCCTATTTCATATAAATTCACAGCCTTAATACGGGATAAGTTCCTGTTCACTCTCCCCGTATGATAGAAAGAGCACGCGGTTTCACACATCCGGCATCCAGTACATTTGCTTATATTAACTTTAATCATCGTCGATCAGCTCCAGTCGATACAATACCTGTCCCTTTGGATCAGGACATGAAAAATGGGTAACTTTTTTTGCCCAATGGTGATCTTCTAGCTTTGATTGCTCGTAGAAAATAGGAAAGATGGGCATCATACTTTGTAAAGCCCACATACAAATGGGGTTCTCTGGAGTGTAGAGTTTTGAGTCTTCTAGATAGAAATAATCTCCCACCAGCATGGGTAAGTTACAATACCCGTCTATTCGTTCGACAGTGACTTTAATTTTTGCCATTTTTTTTCCCTTTTACTAAAAGAGGTAATTTTGATATTAAACATCGTTTTAAGCGTAAATTATCATACTTTATTACTAAAAGTGGGATTTCTTTAGTTCTTCTATAAGAGAGCCTTCAATCTTGAACTTTTCAATTAGTTCGAGCAGTTGGTGTTGTTCTGTCGCGTAACGCCGTTTGGTTTTTTCAGCTAATTTGTCTATGTCTGTAAGATTATCCAATCTATCACTAATTTTAATTAGTAATACCTCAGGGGTTTTTTGGGCTGCTCTTTCTAAAATTATAATCGGTGACTCTTTACCTGTTTTAGTTAGCCCTTTTACCATTGCTGCAACTTTTGAGCCAAATTGTGTCTCAATTTCTTTAAGAGTCGTAGCAGTATCCTCTACCACATCATGAAGGAGCGCTGTGATGAGAAGTTCATCACTTGGATTCAATGGCAATAACTTTTGCATTACACGAAGTGGATGCATAATATAGGGCTCATTAGAAAATTTACGGGTCTGTCCTTCGTGAGAAGTTAAAGCTAAGATAAAAGCATCTTCAATTGCCTTAGAGAATTTATGAGACAAAGCTAATTCTTTAAATTGAGCAGTGATGGCTTCAACAGCGCGAGTCAATCTAATAAACCCCTTGTCAATTTAGAATCTTGTACTTTTCCGAAGAGAAGGCGTGATAGATGAGAAATAATTTAAAAAACGATGAATTCTAATCATTTCATTAATGTTGAGTTTTTTCTAAGTGCATAAGGAGCACTTTTAGATCTGTGACCATCGTAGCGTCTGAACTATACTCTTTAATCAGGTGTTGAATAAACTCAATTGGTGTTTCTTCAGAATTAGGAGAATAAGATTTGACTAATTCGTGTATTTCATGCAAAAAGCATAACTGGGGACCAGCTTGTTCAAAAGCCTTTAATAAGGGACTTTCCATCCTTTAGCAGCTCCAAATCTATACTCAACTTGAGAAGCATGATTTCTAGGCGGGACCACATTTAGAGAAGAATTATTTTTCTTCTTCTTCTTCTTCAGTGCTGAAAAGTGAATAAAGGATAATAAGTCCTATTGAAATAACGCCTGCAACCAGAGTGAGAATGCTAAAGAGGTTGTAATCCATTTAGTGTTGCTCCAACAAAGATTTGAATAATCGAAGTCACTCCTAAAAAGCCTTTTTAGGTTAATTGCTTAAATGGATTATCGTTGTTTCATCAGTAGTAAAGCTTCGAGAAGGAAAAGAATATGCAATACGTCAAATTAGGCAAAACTGGGTTGGATGTTTCTAGAATTTGCTTAGGCATGATGTCTTACGGTGACCCAAAAATTTCTGAATGGGTTCTTGATCTGGATAACTCTCGCCCCCTCATTATGAAAGCGCTTGATCTGGGCATTAATTTTTTTGATACCGCTAATGTCTATTCAAGTGGAAGATCAGAGGAAATTACGGGGACGGTGCTTAAAGAGCATCGAGATGATGTTGTAGTAGCTACAAAGGTATTTTTTCCATTACATGGCTTTACAACTCCATCCAAACCTAATAAAAGCGGACTCTCACGTTATCATATTACCCATTCAATCAAGGCTTCCTTAAAACGTTTACAAATGGAATACGTGGATCTGTACCAAATTCATCGTCTTGATCCCTATACCCCAATTGATGAGGTATTACGCTCATTAAATCTGCTCATCAATAATGGCAACGTTTTACATATCGGTGCTAGCAGTATGTTTGCATGGCAATTTTCCAAAAGTCTATGGATGGCAGAACGTTATGGGCTAGAACCTTTCAAAACTATGCAAAATCATTACAACCTTGTTTATCGGGAAGAAGAACGAGAAATGTTACCTCTTTGCAAAGATCAAGGAATAGGGGTCATTCCGTGGTCTCCACTAGCTAGGGGATTTTTATCCGGTAAATACGCTCGTGATGGCAAAACTGACTCTGCTCGAGTACGTTCAGACCGCTATTTAAAAGCCCGCTATTTTCAACCAGAAGATTTTGATGTGGTTGATCAAGTTGTGGCTGTTGCTCAAGAAAAGGACGTTACACCTGCACAAATTGCTCTTGCATGGTTATTTTCCAAAGACTATGTTACTGCCCCAATCATTGGAGCGACAAAAATCGCGCACTTAGAACAAGCGGTTGAAGCCCTTGAAATCCAACTCTCTTCTGATGACATTAAACGCTTGGAAGCTCCCTATAAACCTCATCCAATACTTGGTCATACTTAATGGTCTTTAGATAGTTACTAAACATGTACTCTATTATTTCCTTTACTTTTCTTTTTTTTCTTTTGATTATTGAATGATCCCTGTATTTAAGGCGTCTTATTACCAGTTATATTGGCTTTTTTGAAATCCTTGCTACAGACAGAAATTCCAACGGCACAACGGGAACTACATATACAGTTTTTCCAGCTTTCTTTACCTCATACCCTCGTTTGCTTAATTCTCTGGCATTTATTTCAAGAATAATAATCTCTTTTCCTTTTCTAAGGGCTGTCGTCTGTGCATCCTGAATTGAGAAAGTAAGATGCACAAATTTACGCTGCATGGGGCGTAATCCCTCTTTCCGAATGGAAGAATAGGCTTGTGTAGTTGTTCCGTGATATAGCAATGGTGGGAGTTCAGTCATTTCGAGAGGTACCATCACGTTAATACTGTGTCCATATTTTGCCCGTAATCGGTCATTAACAATGTCAAAGCGTCCTTTTGGATCAAACTGAACGATTTCTCGGAGATGATCCACAGTAATCCAGTGATAACCTCGTCTTTCCCTAATAAGTTGGACAATTTCGTTAAGCGAATGATCTGCGAACCCATCGGGCAATAATACTATATTTAAAATTCCAGGGTGATGTCGTAGAGCAGCAGAGAGGAGTTTACTCAACCGTATCCTCTGATGTTTATCCATTAACCGTGAATTCATTTTGCTTGTTGTTTGGTAGGCTAAAAAGTCTCTAAATCATTGGTTTATTCTATCCTCGGATTCGGGTGGCAACTCAGGCGATCGTAGATCTCCCGGTGTTATACCCTGCCCATAAAGAATCTGTTTCATTTCTTCCTGAACTTTCCGAGCATAATCTAGAGTCAAAATTATTCCTGTCCCGTGTTCAACATCGAATGTTAACCAAATCGGAAAACTCTTCACTCCGCTCATTCGTCGTATACGAATTTGTTTGACCAAGATTCCCTGTTGCATTAGTTGTGGCTGAAATCTTAAGTCAATTAAGCCATCTGCTAGATAACTAATAGTTGATGGAAACTTTTCAACGACTCCATAGTGGGCAGAGCATATAAAGGGGGTTGATGCCCGTAACATCATTGCTCGTAACTGTTTAAGGGCATTAAAGAATGTTTCACCTGGTAAAAGGGAGAATAATTCTGTAAGTGAATCAAAAACGATAAATGCTTTTTCTCCCGCGTCCAAGATAGACTCAAGCATATTATAGAAGGTATCTACGATGGTTGTCCTACGAGTTGGATCGAAACGGGTGACACAGTCCCTTAGCAAATCATCCCTAGGAGATGCCATTGGTCTCCGCTTTCTTAATGTTTCATCTAAGAGATGACTAAACCCATCAAAAATGGTGAACTTTTTCTGTTTGATATAAGACTCAAGATCCCATTTCATTCGCTTAAAGCGAGTTAGTACTGCCAACGGATCATTCTCAAGAATAGCATAAATAACATGCTCGCCTCGCTCTAGAGCGCGCCAGGCCAGCTCTGTCAATAGCACTGTTTTTCCCGTTCCTGCTTCGCCACCAACAATTATGAATGCTCGTCGAGGTACACCCTCAGGTAGCGCCACATCCAACACAGAAACTCCAGATGACTTCAACATAATCTTTTTTCCCCTTTTACAATAATCAATTCATTTTGTAATTAATTATTGAAAATATTTGATAAATAAAAATAGCTAAATTGAATTGTTCTTATTTCTTCCCTAATTTTTTTACGAGTATTTCTCTCATTATCATTTGTATTGGCTGAATAATCCTGGAAACGCTTGTAGGTCTGTTATCAGGAGTCATTTCAACCCCAGATTTGATGTGGGCTTTCAAATCTTCCACTGCATCTTTGCAGCTTGTCTCGATCAAATTAGCATGGGTATCTCTCAATCGGTCAGAAACGCCCGCCTCGACCATTAATTTACCAACATCCATACTTGTAATTCGTTGATCGGTAGGTAAGTCCATTTTATTGAGCATGGTTGAGATTGCGATCGTTCCATTGCTTATTTCTTCTCCCAGGATCTTAAACAATTCTATTAGGCTTTCTTTATTTGCTTCCCACTCAGTTTTCTCACTATTAACCATAATAACGAGTCCATCAAGTCCCTGTGTAACTACCTTTCGCATTGCCTTGAAACGATCCTGTCCAGGTACGGTAAAGAGATGATATTTCATATCGTGGCCATCTGCGCCCATTTTCTTCCCAAAACCAAACACCGCGTGATCAAAGCCTACTGTTCGCCGTGTTTTCTTATCTTCGAGTTTTAAGAAGTCATATACTTGATTTGGGTCTTCTCGTTTTTTGATGGCATGGAAAATAGAAAGAGCAGTGGTTTTTCCGCTCATCGATGGTCCCCAAAAGACGATTTTGATACCCTTTACTTCTTCTGCGTGTGAGATAAGCTCTTCTGTCTGAGCCACAAAGATCACCTATAAGAGAGGAAAGGTAAACATTAGAGACTGAGGATAGGATACCACATTAATATATTATTAGTTTTATTTAACACCGACTTTTCTCTTCTTTTTTCTTTGTATTCCTATTAGACGAAATATATCACTATTAAATCAAAATTATAAAGTCTATTGATGAATTTTGAATTTTTTTCTCATGTTTTAAATAGAAAGATCAAAAATACGCTCACTGTATTCAATATCCCTTTCTTTCCAAGCTTTTGGGATATCTCTTAGAAGTAAAAAGGTTAAAGAATTAAGAAAACTATTAATCTAAAGCAATGTAAATGAAAGAACAACTCATTTTCAGGGTGAATGGAAATTGAAAATAAAAAGAATGAGCATCTTACTCCTATTGACTGTTACTATTATCTCTCTAGCGAGCTTACCCGCTTTAGATACTATACTAGCTCGTACAATAAATAACTCTCCTAATAACCCTTTTTCACATGATGAATTGGGGTTAGAAGAGTTTTATGATCAAAACCAGCCTTTCTTGAAGGAAGAATCCAGTTCTTTCCTTAAAGAAATAAATAATCGTCTTGATTCTGGTGAAGATCCAGAAACACTTGTTGATTTGTTTGTATACTGGAATCAGCGTCAACCAGATTTTCCTGAATGGGTGGATGTAGTTCACTCTTTTGATCTAATTCCGGTGATGCAAGTAAGTTGTAAGCTTGGAGAAGTTTCCGAGGCTGCCGAGCTCCGTTATGTCTCCCAAGTTATGGAGATGGGTACGGGCCATCGTCGTTCTCCTTCTGCTGTTGATTCTTTACAAGATCCCTACATAGGTGAATATCCTCTTTTTCTGAACGAAACCCGTTCTATGATAGAAGCCAGCGGTGATTCCACGACGGGATCAGGAGTAGTAGTGGCAATTCTGAGTACAGGGATCAATGAAACTCATCCTATGCTTGATGACCAGGATGATGATTATGATACAGCTGACCCCAAGATTTTAGATTCTTTTGATGCCTATGATTATGCGCATGCTGATATTACTGATGACACGATTGATTATATTGGTTGGGGTACCGCTCTTGCTTCCATAGTGGCAGGTACAGATTGTTGTGGTGGACAGTTCTCAAACAGTATCACCTTTCAGTATCCTTACCCCTATGATTCAGATGTTCCTTATGATACTCAAAACATAACTGATTTGATAGATGTTGGCACTCAGATGGGCATTGCACCTGAAGTTTCTCTCTTAGATGTAAAAATCACAATTACCCTTGGCACATCTTTTACTGAAACTAGTCTCATTGTAGGAATAGAATGGGCAGTTGCACATGGGGCTGATGTTATTCTAGTTGATGCTGATAATTTGGATCCTTCAGATATTACAGTAATTAGTGCTATTGCTGCAGCTACTGAACTTGGTGCATTAGTTGTAGTACCTGCAGGTGATTACGATCCTGATGTTGATTATGAGGATGGCACTATTGCTCCCTATTATACAATAGGATCACCTGCCAGTGCTCCTAGTGCATTAACTGTTGGTGCTACAACAGAAACTGATGCACTCTGGTTAGAGTCCGAACGTGGTCCCGTTCCTGGCTATGAAATTTCAAAACCTGATGTAGTCGCACCTGGAGTTCATATGTTAGCCGCTAATCATGAATTTGCCGATAATGAGGCTCAAATTGACTACGGTTGGGAAGGGGATCCAGGTTCTGAGACAGATACACAATATTATCGTACTTACTCAGGCACAGCAGTAGCTGCAGCTGTTGCGGCCGGTGCTAGTGCTCGGTTAATTGAATCCTACCCTGGCGCATCTCCCACTGCAATCAAAATAGCGTTAAGAAAAGGTGCATTAGATCTCGGTTTTAATGAGATGGCTCAAGGAAAAGGTAGAATCCGTCTTCTCAGCTCTGACACCATATTGGAAACTGCCGAAGTTCAATCCGATAATTATCTAGGGGCTTATCAGACCTATTCTGATCCTACTTCTCCTGTAACCTATGAAGATTTCTCAGGGAAACGGATACTTTTTGATGGCTCTTATAGCACCAGTACTGCTCCAACCGATCCCCCTTCATACCGTGACTGGAATGGATTGACCAATGGCAACCTTACAACTCTTGGAGTTGCTGCAGGATGGCAACATCCGTACAATGATGTACTTAGTGGCTCTCATTGGTATAATATAAGCTATCCAGGAACCCATAGCGTATGGTTTACCATTACAAATATCACTTTAGGGAGTGGTGATACCTTTTCGCTCTATAGGTCTTCTACTCCCAATCACCCCAACCCTACAATTGTTATGACCCAATCGACAAATTGGACTGGAAGTGCTGGTCTAGTTAATGGTGATGACTATTATTACTTTGAATTTGACAGTGATGGTGATGGAACCGCAAGCAGTGGGGTTTTCGGAATATATGGCTCAGTACAACTACGCTTTTATGCAGAGGGACAAAAACCTTCCCTTGGGACTTTTGAGTTTGACCTACTTGCAGATAAATTGAATGATGATCTAGGGGCGATAGTGGAATACTGGTATCCTGCATCCGCTAATGCTCCTCCAACATCTACGATTCTAGAATATTATGACATCTATGTGATTGGTCAACCGCTAGCTGCCCAAAATTATGGTGCATTTAGTCTTCCTTCCGCAAGTTCTTATTATGAATGGTTGAGTGGTAATCTCACTACTTATGTAAATAACGGCGGAAAAGTCCTCTTTATCGGCGATGCTGAAGCTAGTTATTACGACGCCGCTACTAGTGGTTTTGATGTGTTCTGGCACCAAGGTGGTGTAGGTGGACCTACCACTAATTTCGTCAGTCATTCGGTGTTAACTACTCCTTTTACTATCACAGAATTACTGATAGATGCTCCTTATGCATATTTCTCTGGTTCCGCTCCTACAATCGTATATGACGGTAATGTCCCTACAGTTGTCTATGATGAACTTGGCAGTGGGCAGGCGGTCTTTGTTGCCGACGAAGATGTGTTTAATGATGAAGTCTGGAAAGATCCTTATGATCCTAAACTAGCCCATCGCTATAATAATTCCCACTTTGCTATGAACATTTTCTACTGGTTGGCAGAAGTTAGTTATCGCTCAGGTCCTAGAAATCCACTTGAGAGATCTTGGTTAGTTTCTTACAGTTGTCCTAAGCTAATGACTAATGGAGATACTTGGGAATTGGATTTAACTTTTGAAAACATAGGTAACGTTACAACTAAACCCCTAGTTGGTTTTGGAATGGGGTGGAACCCATCTCTTGAAGTACTTGGTGCTGGTGCAGATAATATGCCTGCAGATGGAAGGCTAGATTTACCTGGTCATGATAACGCTAATGATACTTGGGATTTCGATCCCGATGGTGATTTCGCTGCACAAGTTACGGATACTACAATCGAGTTCTACTATAATATTTCCGATAGTTACCCTGTTGATCAGATCCTAATACCCCATATAGATTTTGATGCCTGGGGTGTAGATCGTCAAACTGATGAATGTACACTTTATCTCAATGGTGAGTATATTGGCCCCCTTTATGAAACGAATATTAGTGTGGGCGGTTCAGCTCAATTATATTACAATATTCATCCAAATCAGCTAGAGCAATACAATAACAAAATCGCTATTTCTGTTCCTGATACCATAAACCTAACAGTAAGCAATTTCCAAATTTTGGGTCTTTATCTGTCATCTAACCTTGGGCAAACTCAGCAGGTTGAAGCCTCTACTATAGACTCCTATGAACAAACCTCCATAACTATGAGTTTTACTCCTGATATCAATAATACAGAAACCTTCGAACCTGTAGTAGTATGGCGCCCTTCCAATCTCACTCATGCTTGGGTCTCACCTGGTTTTGCAGTTGGTACTCTCTATTTGAATATTCAAGCAGATTATGGGCTTGATATACCAGGTTACTATGATGATGCATTTACGAGTTTTTATGGAATTAACAAGAGTGAGCGCCGTGGTGATCTTCCCCTTCTCTATGATATTACTCCCAATACCCTCACCTCGACTTCAAGCACTAAAATTGCTCAGTTCCCTGGTGATCTTCGGGTTGATGGGTTAACACTCATGAGTAGTACTCCAATTGAATCCCCCGATCTCCGACTTAGTGGTGGTATAGCTGCTGTGGTTGGTTTGGGTAATCTTGCTGAATCTTCGGTTGGTCTCGGTTCCTACAGGGGTAATGATCCTATTGCCCCAGATTATTTCTATTATAATAACACCTGGGCATCAACGACCACATTACTCTTGGATTCTTACAATCATACACTAACTGGTCTTGTTCTACAAACTTATGTTCCATCGACTGCATCTGCAACGGTGTATAGCGGTACTCTCGGTATTTATACAGACACGTCTCTTATCTATTCTATTAGTCTTCGATTAACTGTAGAAGAACCTGAAGCGTCTTTCTTGCTGTATGACCTTGTAGCAACAGATATTATTAATGAAGAGCGAAATTATGATAAGTTATGGGATCAGGTGTTCGAGGTTTGGAAGATTGCTAGTGAAGCAGGATATGATATTGACTCAATCTACCAAGAAACGTATCTCTATGAAATAGAAAACCATGTATCAATATCAACCACCAATTTCTTGGATTACCATGTTTATGTACCCTGTGGCGAGGAATTAGCATATGCTGGTATACTGGGCATTGGTTTGGATACGTCCTCAACAGATGCCACTATTACCGATTTTCTTGAACTCGGGGGCAGTTTAGTCCAATTTACCGCTGATTTTCATTTGGGTCCAGAGATCAACAGTGCTGTTACTTATGCAGACTCTGGTAATGAGATGTTGACTCTTATTGATGGCACCGAGTCTGATCATCCACTTCTTTCAGATGTAGATCACTTACTCTATACTGGTGGTGGCTATTTGATAGTGGATCAACAGGACTACCTTGACCAGCTTACTTACGACGTTATTTCAGGTTTAAATTGGGAAACTGGAAATACTAGGCAGGAAATAGCTCTTATTTATCATGATCCAATTTATCCCTATCAATTCTGTTATGATTCTGGTAAATATGAACCTAACGTTCTTCAACAAACCTATAACGGCACTAAAATCATTGTAGGAACCGATATCATTGCTCAAAGCTGGTTCTTAGAACAAATTGATGTCTGGGGCTACTTCAGCCTTCAATATGCTGCTCAGAACAAGTTCATCCCACAGACTTTCGATATTGACCTTGATAACCGCCAATTTATTGAAAATATCTTACATGCCGCTGCCAACAAAGCACCAACCATTAACTCAATAGAAGTAACCCCTGAGCATGTAGCGCCTGGTGAAAAGGTCACTGTACGAGTCAATGTAACCGATGATCAGTCATCCGAACTTACAGTCTTATGTCCTGAAAATATTGAGAGTAATGCTCTCTATCAACAGCTGTCTTATGACAGTAATACCAGTGAATATGTAGGCTCTTTCCGCGTGATAGATATTACTCAGATTCATAATTGGAATATTCTTGTTTTTGATGATTTTTATCGCGTTAGTTGGGCCTTAGATTACTGTAAATCGCATTTAATCCCACGATTAAATATTAAACCTGTGGCATGGATGACATACATCGAAAATGCCCCGGAGTATGAGGTCTATGAATTCTATATCCTTGAGGACGTTGATAAAGGAGACTTTCTCTCGTTACCTGTTTACTTTGAGGACCATGAAGATGGAGTTGCAGTGGATTGTAATGTTAGCTTAATCTATTACAAGAATATAGAAGAATCAGAGATTGTAGTCTCAATGGTCTTCTCAGGCACTGGCTTTGGTATGTTTCTTGTTGATACTACAGATTTCAAGGATGGTAGTTACATTATTGCTGCAACTACGACGGATACCGATGGTGGTACCGGCACTTATCTTCTTGCAGGGTTTAACATTGGCAAAGGAACTCTTTTGAAAGAACCTGAGGATGGCGGCTTTGATATCGTTCCTGTTATTGGTGGTTTAGGGGTTCTTGGACTCGTTGGTGCTGCTGCAGGTGGTGGTGCGTACTACTTCTATTACTACAAACGTAAGACTCCTGGTGACTAAACAGAAAACTTAGCAACACTACTTTCTTTTCTTTTTTTGAACCATTTTCTCTTTTTTTTCTTTGTTTTAATCTCAAAGGGGAGATATTTTCTAGATGTTAGGTCACATTTTTTGGGATTAAGTATATTGATATCTGAGGACTATGGAGAATGATATAAACCTAGAAAAAGAAAACGCTCTTCCTGTGACGTTTTTCTTTTCTGTTGCCCCCCCAAAAAAGCGAAAACAGCTCTATGTCTGTAATTATGCTATTACTGACTCTTCACAGCCCGAAGGTCTTAGTTGTTCCTTAGCATCCTCTGTTCAATGTTCTGTTCCCTGTCCACTTGCTCGTTAGTCTCACAATAGTCTGTAAAAGGCTTTTAAAAATATGAAGGATTTGTTTGAATAATCTTGTCGCTATTTTTTATTTTTTTTCCTAAACAACAAGTAGAAAGTAATACGTCAAGGTCTTCTAAAATAATGTCGGCTTATGTTTTATTAAATTAATTCAAATCAACACACTCTCGTGATAAAGTCTTTTTATCACAAAGCTTTTCAGTTACATTGGTAACGTATTCCAAGGATATTTTTATCCTCTCATTCCAATTTTATCTCTCCTAATCTTTCTTGTGTAAAATTGGGCAAAAGGTATGTGCTAAGGTTTATCAATGATTTCTGGGGTATAATCGACATGGCAATTTTTGAAGGAATCTGGTTGGTTGGAAAGGGCGAAATGTCGGATTCATTTTTGTCAAGGTGCTTCTCCACTCCATTCAAGACTGAGACAAGTACAAATACTACTGTCCTTGTAGGGTTTCTTCGTCTTCTTCATGAAATAACAGGACAAACAGTACAAACAATCGCGTTAACGGATACATCACTCCATATTCGCAGCTTAGGCCCGTTTCTAGTTATTCTCTCGTGTAAAAACACTACCAATATACAGGTCGATCAATTCGTCTATAGTTTAGGGTCAAGTTTGTCTACAGCAGGACTTTTAAACTCAGAAAACCTTTTAAATCCAGAGAAAGACACCGAAATCTTTCGCATAGATCGTCTCTTCGAGGAAGCATTAGAACAAGCAATTACAAACACAAATTTTGAAATTCCAAATATGATCCAGCCCGTTTTCACCCCTAAACATGGATCAGGTCTCTTGGGGGAAGTGAGGCAGAAGACAATTGGCACTGCAATACGGGAACAGCTCAATCGATCTATTCATCTAATTCAAAGTTTTCAAAATGGAGTTTTAGAACCATCATCTCGTTAAATTTTATCCGAAAATTTAGCTGAATATATCTTCAATTATCATTTTAATGCTTTTAAAATTTCTTTAGCTTTAGTGGTTATTTTCTCGTGCATTTTAGTGACTAGTTGTTCATCTGTTCCATCTGTGAACACACGTAGGACGTTATTTTCAGTTGTTGAAAAACGAATAAGACTGCTCCACTGTTGTATGCCTTCTCCACCGAAAATACGAGTGCCATCAAGGATAACCTGCTTGTAATCGGCGAATTGTTCCCGTACAGCATGTTCAATTGCTGCTTTTTGGGAAATCAGAGGTGGATCAAGGAAAATTTTCTTTTTTTCGATGAAACAGGGAGGAAGTGCTTCCTCTATGATTGAAGAGAACTGTCCTTCAGATGCGATGAGGTTCAACATTTCAACGAAGGTACGGCCTCCATCACGGGCAGGTGCACCGTCCAGCCAGATGATTCCTCCGTTTTGCTCACCTCCAACTAGTGCTTCTGATTCAGCTTGTTGTCGTGCAACGTAGGCAGCACCAACAGCTGTCCAGAGGATTTTAAATCCGTATCGTTCACCAGCGACTGTAACGAGGGAAGAAGCTGTACTAACCGGGGTAACAAGCTGTTGTCCTTGAGAAAGGTTACGACTGGCTAGAAGGACCAATGATTTGTCCCCCCATAAAAGATCGCCGTGTTCATCAACAAAAATTGCTCTATCTCCATCTCCATCAAAAGCAACCCCAAAATCGGCCTTGTTAGAATTTACGGCCGTTGTTAGTGCTTTAATACTTTCTGGTAGAAGTGGTTCTGGTCCTCGTCCTGGGAAGCGTCCGTCACGGACGTTATTTAGTGCTATTACGCCACCGCCATGCTCGGTCATGAAGTTAGGAATATATTCCGTCATAGCTCCATTTCCAACATCAACGACGATTTTTATCCCTTTCAAACCAGCTTTTAGATGACTACTCAGATATGATAAGTATAATTCCATGACATCTTCTTGGGCTATTTGTCCACAATCTAGTGGTGCTATTGCAGGTGGATCCTTTTTAGAAAAAAATCTTTCCTCAACAACTTGTTCTCCTGACCACCAATCTATTTCAAACCCATTTGATTGAATTAATTTCATACCATTCATATTTGCTGGAGTGTGAGAGCCTGTAATTACAGTACCCGGACGTTTTGTAGTTTTACACCCCCAATTAACCGCTGGAGTGGGGACAATTCCAGTATCTACACAAGTTATGCCTCGACTCATTATTCCACTGGCTGCAGATGCCTTGAGCATAGGGGTAGTAATGCGTGTATCCCCTCCAAGAAGCATCTGCCCTGCTTCCGTTTCTTCTTTACAAAATCCGCTCCAGATCTGTGCAATCCGCTGCACGGTGCTAGGGGTGAATGAAACATTATCGTTAGCACTTACGGTTTGAAACACCCGTCCACGTATAGCAGTGTTAGAAAATAGTTTTTTCTGAGGTAGAGAAAAGTTCATTGCCTTCAAATCCCAATTTAGATACAATTCATAAGTATAAAAAGAAGATATAGTTAAAAATGTTTGACTTGTTCAGTCATTTATATTCGAATGATAGTACATTACTTTAATTATTTCAACCTTGAAAAGGTAGTGTAGCAGCTTTTTTGCAGGAGTTGTAAAACCATTTTTGATCCTTGGACGAAGATTGTTTGTCCTTTTTATAAGAAAAAAGAGCACCAATGTTCTTTAATGAGAACAACCTGCCTTCAAAGTTATTTTCTGGCCAATCCTCTGCTTATTTTCAACACTAAGGATCAAAGTTTCTGTTGTCAACTTAGTGGGGTTACTCTTGACCTCGAAAAAGGCTTAAAAATCCACTCACTTGAAACTAAGTTAGAAGTAATCGCCGATAACCAAATGAATCTAGATCTTGATATAATGGACATTTTTACACATCTTGGCTTGATGTCAGAGTTAAACATGAAGTCTTTCTACGGTCTTTCTCCGGGAGTATCTTTGCATGTTTGATCCCTGGACCAAGGTAGTCTGCCCTTTTTATCGCCCAGATGGACATATTTGTTCTTTATTGGAGACCACTTGTCTACAGAGTTATTTCTTAGTTAATCCACTGCTTATCCTAACAACTGAAAACCTAAAATTCTGCTGTCGGATTAGCGGTATCGATTTGAGTCTGGAAAAAGGATTACAAATTCATACATGGGAAAAAAAGCTAGAAATTCTCAATGGGGCGGAAGAGTCCAATGTTATTGAGGTTTTCCTGCATTTAGGTCTACTAACGGAGATAGATGTTGAAAAAAGAATTCCTATATTCCAAGAAGGAACCGAATAGTGATCTTGAAACCATTAACAGGATTTTTGGACATAATTATTTCCTAGTAAGAATTTGTGCTGTTCTCAGCGGGTGAGAATCAAATTTTTTCTAAAAGAAAACCTTTTTTCCTAATAACAATTTAAAAAATTGATGTATACAAAAAGAGGGGTTTCTAATAAAAGAGAAATTAGTGTGGAGTAGCTTTAGTATTAGGAAGGTACTGCTGCTACACACTAACTATTTCTTTTAAACTAGGGATGTGTTGTTTTAGTATTCTTTCAACTACAGCCTTCGTTGTCATCTGTGACATTGGGCAACCAGCGCAGCGACCTTGTAGTCGCACCTGCACCGTTCCTGTTTCCTCATCAATTCCTATAAGTTCCACATCGCCGCCATCACGTTGAAGGATAGGTCGAATCTGACTATCAAGAACTTCACTAACTTTATCTTTCATTTTTTAGCCTCATTGAGCACTTATCTTGTTTTTATTCTCTTTATTTCTTAAAGACTCTTATTGAAATTGACTCCTAAATTTCATAATGATCGCTGACGGATGAGCCTCCACACTAAATCTGCCTCTTTTCTCTCATAACGGACAACTTTTCGCTCAGCAAGGCTAAGTAAGATGGTTTTTATGAAATCCTCTTTTTGTCCTAATATTCGCGCGATTTCTGCTGTTTTCCATGTGATTTTACGTCTTTTTCCACGGATCTTTGTTCCAAAAAGACCAACAATCTTCAGTTCTATGTCTGTAACTCCTGTAAGCTCTGGTTCATGTTTTTTAGTGCGTTCTTCAAAGGTATCAAAAGTAAATTCTCTTGTTTGCCGGAAATCGCTTATTGATTGGTAAGCGAGGATTTTGCCGACCTCGAGTACTTGAATTAAATTAGCTCTCCCTGGAAAACCTACATTAGACCCTCCGATCGCTACAATTCTCTCGGTGGCCTTGATAAGTTTCTCCTCGTAAGCTCTTGAGATTGACTCAAGCATTATATCATCTGTATTTTGGCATAATTGCATTGTTATAGGCGTGACACCCCAAACCAACTGAAGTTGTCGAGCAATTGGAAGATAGGGAGTTGTTGCAATGATTAGACAATCGGGACGGAACTTCGAGATCATCCGCGCTGTATTACCAGTACGGGTTGATGTAGCAATGATTGCTCTTGCATTCGATTGATCAGCTATGTATCGCGCTGCATGGCCAAGAATTTCTTCTGTTAAAGGAAAAAGGGTATCATCCTCATATTGTCTCCTATTTTCTGCCATGGATTCTTCTGTAGCTTCTGCAATTTTCGCCATCGTTTGAACTGTTAAAACGGGATATTTTCCCATAGCTGTTTCGCCACTTAACATCACTGCATCTGTTCCATCAAGGATAGCGTTGGCGACATCGCTTGCTTCGGCTCTAGTCGGGCGTGGAGAGGATGTCATGCTTTCAAGCATTTGAGTTGCTACAATCACCGGCTTTCCTGCTCGATGGGTTCGGTTAATCAAATCTTTTTGAACAATAGGTACTTGTTCGGTCGGAATTTCTACTCCAAGATCT
>JAEOTF010000500.1 GCA_016840025.1 Candidatus Hodarchaeota archaeon | reverse complement strand
TACCCCTATTGTATCCCCTCTCCAATCCTCCTTCTGTTATAACCGAGGTCATCATATCTATAGACTGCTCATCGAGAATTCGCTCACCTCGATATGTGCCCCTCCCCAACAGCATCTCGCAGAAGCGCCGGTAGTCGTCGAACGTACTGACGAGACCCTCGCCTCCATACTGCGCTTTTGTACCAGGCGCGTATGAAAGCTCGTCATGAGCGGTAGAAAAAACCGAGGTGCCTTCATCGAATCTGTCATCGACCTCTGGTGGATCAGGCTTTTTAAATAAGACCTGGAAGTGTTTACGTTCATCAGGCGACAATTCGAACTTGGTGTTGGCCATACCAAGCGGTTCGAAGATCGCTTCGGTTAAGAACTCAAAAAATTCCTTGCCAGAAAGAATCTCAACAACACGACCCAAAATCGCCTGGTTGATGCCGTATCGATAATCCGTTCCGGGTTCGAACTCGACAGGATGAACTGCAACATCCTTCACGAACTCGTCCAGATTTTCGTAGGGATCCAGGTGGCTCGGACCCTTTCCTTGTTCATAATACCCGTAGCCACTCCTATGGGAGAGAAGATGGACGATCTGCAGGTCGTTCTTACATGGATAGATCTTCCCATCCTCAGACTTACACTGTAAGTTCGAAAAGTAGGGAATATACTTCGATACTGGATCACTTACATTGTACAACTCTCTTTCGTGCAAGATCATCATAGCTACAATGGTGATCGGTTTGGACATTGAATAGATCGGGAAAATAGTATTTTTAGAAATAGGCATATCGCCCGCAAGGCCAGAATTGACAATTGAATAAGCAAGAGTGTCTTTACCCCTGAATACGCCCGCAACACTTCCTCCTGTAACTCCCCGGGAAATAAGTGCGCGCTGGTATGTTTCGATGTTTTGCTGCACCTGCTGATTGCTGGAACCGGTGCTGCCATTCAAAGTACATGCGGTGATAGTAAGAACTAGAAGAAATGTAGCAATGGCGCGGATATAAGCATACATACTTCCTCCTCGCGTTGATCTTCGCCGCCTCAAACGATGGATTGCGAAGATGATTGGTACTAACGCTGCTTAACAAATAATATTACAGTTCTTCCTATTTAATCTAATTTTATTATAATTTATTTAAAATCTCAAGGAAATTTTTGTGTCTTTAATTCTATTGGATGCAAGTAGGAGTCGAACCTTGCCAATTGTGTTCATAAAATTCCTAATTTTTTACAGTCTGTTTTATCAAAATATTTGTCATCATACAATATTATCTGACAGAGCTTATTCCATTTGCTATTCAATGCATTATCGCTCATGATAATATCACTAGTGTTGATTTTGTTGTTTCCCACACGCTGTACAATACTTTGCTCTTAATGGAAATAGAAAATAACAATTTTCACACGAATTGATGACGATAGTAGGTTGTTTTGATGATTTCTTGAAGGTCTATGTCTTCATAAAACAGATCAGCGATTGACGGATTATTTGATTTCTGGTTTTGGCTAAAAACATTGGTTAGGTTAGACTGAGGATCAAGATCCACCAACAAGACTTTCTTCTTATTCGACAGTGCTCCAGCCAGATTCATGGTAATGGTGGTCTTCCCCACCCCACCCTTATTGTTAGCAAAGCAAATGATAACCATTTAATTCCAGCTCCGATGAATAATGCTATATCATTACTCCCTGAATTCATGGAGCTTCTTATGGATGGTAGTATTTAAATCTTTTCCACATCTAAATTAGATATAAATAAAAAAGGAAGGCGATTATCAGCACTCTTCAGTAAAAAAAACAATAATCCTTACTCGTTACTAGCTCAAAAACTTTTTCATAAAGTGGAAAAAGTTTTATCGATGTCAAATAAATGGAAAAAAATATTTCGTAGAAATATAAAATCCATAAGGTGACGGAATATATTAAGTAAGCTTGGAAGTTGATTCGTCGGATATCGAGGAGCGAGACTTAGCAAGAATTTTATTAGAATATTACAGCTAAACACTAGAAGTCACTGATAAAGAATTAACTCAAATCCGTGAGGATCTCTATAAAATATTAATAAACAATGAAATAATAGCGATTTCCTCAAAGATAGAACTCGATTATTCATAATCTTAATTGAAGCATCTTTATTTCTCTGACGATGCAATATTAAAATCTGGTCACTAAAAGTAACAAAACTAATAAAAAATTCGGACTATTAAGCTAAGAGAAAGTTCGAGATCAATATACCATCTAACAGAATAAATAGAGTTTACAATATGATAGTTTTATAGAAAAAATTTAACTTTCACCTTACATGAATTGAATTACCTGTGCTTGTAGTATTAACATTTCCTAGCACTTATAATAAGCTTTTAGAAGTATCTACTTTTTGTTTTGTTCAAAAAATTCATCTATTATTTGAGTTATTAGCTTTGGCCTTCTATATAGTACATTATGGCCGGTGCCAGGAAGAATACAGAGTTGAGCTTTTGGAATGATGTTATATAACGATACTATATGATCAAGTTTCAGAACATCATGGTCACCGGCTACGATGAGTGTAGGAGACTTAATGTTGGCTAATTCCTCTTGCTTGAAGTCTGGTAGTGTCAGCCACATATTTTTCATTTTCTCTATAAATAGCGAATCCTCTCCCTGCCCCTTCATTCTCTTTACTGCTGCACTCATATTTTCTTTTATACCACTAGGATGATAGTTAGGACTAATTGTTACCAATTTCTTTACTTTTTTCGGATATAAGCTTGCCAAGTGCATACCAATAATACCACCATCACTCCAACCCACTACAAAAACACTATCTAATCCTAAATGATCAAGCAGACCAACAATATCTGATGTCATTAATCTATAAGTTATCGGCGCTTCCGAATCTGACGTACGATTATGTCCCCGGCATTCCGGCAGAATCAACTTATACTTTTTTGAAAAATAAAGAGTTTGATTCTTAAAATCTCCAAAAGACCGTGTACCACCATGAAGAAACAAAAATGGCGATCCCTCACCTTGAATTTCATAATACATATCAATATCATTAATATGAAAGTAGTTCCCCTGCGCAACTGCTGAATTCTGAATTATAAAAAAAATGAATCCTAATCCTACAATATGTCTTAACACACTTGGCATAATACCCCCCATAAGATGGCTTAGAAGTAAATTGTAAAAATTAAAATAAGATATTTTTATTTTTTCAAATTTATGATTTCAAAGAATAACTCACAAGAATTTTTTGTCTCTAATTCTTCCGGACGTAAGCTGAACGTTTTTCGAACCATTAGATTTTGTATTATAAGATGTTAATGAGAATAATTTGCTGACTTCTTGATGTAAATAATTAATATTTTTGAGGAGAAGGGATGGTATAAGCACCAGAGAAATCAACAAATCCGGTCTTTCTTGCAGACATTAAGCTTTTTCCGGTATATGAAACTTTCCCTCTGATTCCCTCGAATCTACCTGTACCAAGTATATACTCACATTTTGCTTCCCAACTAAATAATTTTCCATCTTCAGATATCCTTTGAGTGCCCTCTATTTTTGTAACTTGTGTCGAACTATCTTCAAAAGTATAAACCCTATATCCGTTATGAGTCCCAGTATTCAAATCATAATTGAAATCAATTGTCATTATAGAAATTACAGATGCAATTTCTCCATCCCCGAAAAAAGCCAAACCCTCATGTTCATGCATTAGAATCTTATGTCCAGGAACGTCACAAATTTCACCCTGAACTTCTCTAACAGTATACTCAACTATACGGCCTTTAATTTCTTTGGAATAAACTGTCGAAGAAAATAACACTATTAATGAAATGCATAAATTACTAAAAACCTACAAGGAACCAAAATTTCTAAAATTAAGAGATAGTTTCATGATCCGCACCATTTTTTTATTGTTAAATAATTGCAGATAAATTCTAATTCGATTTAGAAATGAATATGGTTAAAAACTATATTTTACATAAAATATAATAATTTAACTCAGAAAAATTTTTCAAATGAAAATTTATCAGGACGTGCGTTTTACAATTTTCGAACCATTAGATTTGAAGTCGGAAGATTGTCATTAGGGAGATCCTAACTGACAGCTAAGCGGCAAGCGACTTGCCCGCATGTAGAGCCAGAAAAAAGCAGCACAACTTGAATCAACTGCCGGCTGAAGATCATGCACAGCCAGCTCGTTTGCTTGAGCGCAAGTTAGGTGCCCCGGGAACTACCGGCCGCCACCAAACGTCGGCACTACCAGGGCAAGAATATTATTGAATTTATATAGTTTTGAGTGTTCCTTTTAAATCTGTCGGCAATAGGATTGTAAATGATGTTCCTTCTCCTACCTGACTATCTACTTTTATTTCGCCATTATGTTTTTGAATAATATTGTAGCTGATAGATAATCCCAAACCCGTTCCAACACCCACGCCGCTGGTCGTAAACCCTGGATTAAATATTTTGGCGATGTTCTCTTGCGGAATGCCACATCCGTTATCAGAAATTT
>JAEOTF010000499.1 GCA_016840025.1 Candidatus Hodarchaeota archaeon | reverse complement strand
GGATTATATCTGCAAAGATGTTGACTAATGCATCGTTAAGATAAGGTACGCCCAGAAATGATAGTAACATTATTATTAAAGGAGTGATGACTCCAATTGCTGCAACTCTCAATATAACTCTTCTATTATTTAATACATAATATCGGAGTTGCTTTATATATTGCAGTAGCCTTTTTTCCTTTAGAAAAAGAACAAGAAACTTGTTTACTTTTAAGGAGAAGAGTGTTCTATCATATATTGAAGCTATTGCCAATAAACCATTCGAAGTGTTGTATAAATCACCAGTAGCAAATGAATGTCTATCCTTTCTTGAACGCCAAAAACAATAAACGGATAATTCATTAGTTACTGCTTTACTTTCAATATTCTCAACCATCCGTTTGATGAGCCTATGTCCAAGTGAAATTTCACCGTTTTCGAGAATATTCATCTTCTTTAGATATTTAAGTGACTGTGCAATGTCCATAACGATGAAGCATTCTTGATTATGATCTTTTAAAGTTAAGAAGTGTTCATGCATCTCATTTCCATTTAACTGATTCACTAATTTGTTAAAAGTCGTTTTAAGAATTAGACCAACTTTTTTTAATTGTGTGGATTTCTCAATTAGAATTGGATACTCATAAAGAAGAGTGGATAGGGTAAGAAGGCCTAAACAGTCCTCTTGGATTGTTCGGTTCCAAGTACCTAGAGGTTCTTTTTCACTAAATCGATGGGTTTCAATAAGATATTTTAAACCTCGATTAAGCGAGTCATTAATTTCTTCAGGGTTTTCAATAGTAATCTTTTTACTAAATATAGATATAAAAATAATCCAAAGACAAGGATCAACAAACTGTTTTTCTCGTGGCAAAGTGACCTCAAAGTCTTCTTCCTTGAGTCTGTTGATTAACTCCCTAAATAATAAAATCGCTTTGTTCCTAAGTTCTTCTCCTAGTGCCATTTGTTCAGGTACGAAAAGAAATCTATGATCATGGAATTTGGGTATTGTTAACATTCGTTCAATCCAAGGACTAGTTTTAATTATTTCTGGTAAGTCTATTATTTCTGTTGTGATCAGTAGTGATTTGAGTACTTGCTCAGTTATGATCATCTTGTTTATAATATTTCCTGATCCCCAACTACCATCGTCATTTTGATTGTTTAATATCCAGAGTACGCCCTTTGCAACAAGTTTTGTATCTCTCTCCATATCTGGATCAACACTACTTGGAAGGAACGTCATAATAGACTTTATTGAGGTGGCCATAGCAATTACCATTGATAGAAATGTATGTTATTTTTTATATAAAATTAGAAGAATAATAATTTTTTTATATAAAATTCCTTTCGATGAAATAGTCTAGTTAGTAAATCTAAGTTAGGAAAAATAAGTAGATTTATCGGTTGTCACATACATTTTTTTAGAGAGGAGTGTTTTAGCGCGCGCGCTGTGTCGGAAAATATATTTCATAAGCTAACTATTTGAAGCCTAATAGGAGAAAAATTTGATAAATGAATATTAAAAAATTGCTAAAAAACAACTTTTATGATATTTTTGCATTTATTCTTGGTACAATAAGCGCATATATTCTTAGCAATATACTTGATCCATACTTCTTTGGTTTTTGCTTTATTATATTTAGTAATCCTATAATATTTTTGGAAGACCATGTTTTAAGAAGTGGACTATTTTATTACTCTTTTCAAATTATTGGCCTTGTTATATGCTCTATATTATTAGTTAAGAAAATTAAAACAAGTTTTAAAATTTGGCTTCTCGGTTCAAGTATTGCTTTCTTATGCTTTGCAGGTATAATCTTAGTAGATATATCATTGATTTATCTTAAAGAGGTTCTAGTAGGTTCTTTCATAATTCAAGGTTTTACGTTTCCCGCCATTTACACGTTTAGAATTTTTCGTTCATTATTTCTGGGTGGTTTTTTTGGCATAATTGAAAAACTTATGGGTTATTATCAGCGTTCTAAATAATAGGCTTTAGTATTTTTTAGCGCGCGCGAATCCCAGAATGGTGGAGCTAGCCTAAGATGAAAAGAGCCAGAAGATTAAGACAAGTTATTCCTTCACAAAGAGTAAGAGCGCGCGCGAGCTTACGCAGTTCTCATGCTACTAGTGCGCACTTTGTTTAGCCTCTAAGTTTTTTAAAATTATTTGAGTGCTGAGATCTGCCTGTATTACTTCTTGAACGAACTTCTTTTCTTCAGACTCCAAATAATAATCCAGAGATCATTAATACGATTTCGTGCGCACTAAATAATTATCCCCATTGAACACTAAAATTTAGGCACACGATATTTAAATGAATTATTCATCACAGGAAAGGGAAAAGCACTTCCCGTTTTGGATGAATAATTACTCGCTTTTGGCAGTAACACCCCTGTTTAGCGCGCGCGGATTTGGGGTATATCCTAATAATGTTTTTTAGTAAGTCAATCTTGTTCCACAGTTTTTACAGAATTGATAAAGTATTATGTGTTAACTAGATAGCGAGCGGGATTCCTTATAAATTGAAAGGGTTCTGGGGGATTACCAGGCGAGTCATAAATATAAAATTCTGGGTCGAAGGAAAATTTTTTCGTAGTTTCATTGAAGTGGCATATTTCAATTTGACTCGTTGCAAATGAGTTTTTTACCTTGTGATGCAGAAACCGTCTGATTTCTGGTCTTCTTTTGATTAAGCGTCTAATTTCCTCTGGAATTTCTTCTGATGACACTAACAAAGCATATCTAGCTTTAAAAATTTCTCCATAACGCTTTATTTGAAAGAAATCATTTGGCTCTAGCCTATCCTTAATTTCAACAACAATAGGAAAATAAGAACCATAGTCGGGAGTGGGGGTCCCCCTGTAACATGGATATGGTGCGATATAACCTGTTATGTCTGGGTGATTACTTTTTTTCAATAAGAATAGTGTTATATCGTCAAAGAGTTTTGCTAACTCTTGGCTATATCTACCCCTGTCTGTGATTTCAAGATAATATTTTCCCCATGTTTTCCAGATTGGAGGAAGTGGATCGAACATCGCATTCGAATGAAGTGCTTTTTCAATGCACTCTCCTAAAGCATCTTTGACAGGTTGGTAAAGGCGTCTTTCGTTCTTTTTCATTTAGTATGCCAATACCCCTACATGTTTTATTAAAGGGGAGTGTTTATTAAAACATACTAATTGGAGCTTTCTTAATTTTCTTATGTTTGGATAACTAGCATTGATTAGAGCGCGCGCTAACTTGCTTCAGCACACGCTAAAAATTGGGAAAAGGCATTCTCGAGATTGAGCTAGAATCTCCTCTGGGCTACCAACACTTGAGTTAGAGAAAACATCTTTTAAGGTAATAACACTCGCTATCGAATAAGCTTTAGTTAGTGCGCGCGTTAAAAACTGTATTTATAACTCTTTTGTTTCAACCTACCCGGATAAACAATTTCAACTCGTGAAGTTGTCTCGTATTTCACCGGAAAACCGGTTTTTACGGTTTGCACACAACTTGCACACAACTTCAACCTCCTAAACGGGGCTCGCTAACGGGTTCTTTAGGTTGTAGGGGCTCGGAGCTACCTCAAAACCCAACTTTTCTAGTTTCGTTAGTTACGTTAATTTGCACACAAAATAAGGTTTCAAGATACGTGATTGTAACACATATAAATACGTGATTGTAACACGTATTTTTTAAAAAATATGCAATTAACGTAACTTAGGGGCCTAACTAACGTAACTTTCGCCAAAAACCCATACTTACGTTAATTAAGGGCTGTTTTCAGTATCTAGCTAGCTCTTGGAAACGGGCGAAGAGGTTCCGTATGGGTTGTTGATTTACAGCAGTCTTAAGGCGCGGGTGGGGCAGGCGTCGATACATAAGCCGCAGGCAACGCATTTATCCTCGTCGAAGGTAACCGTGTAATCCTCTTCGAATCGTATGACGCTTGCAGGACAGAGGGAGTAACAGGCTCCGCAGTGGATGCATTTATCTCCATCGACGGCTAGGCGTTTTTCAACGATTACCGTTACACCCCGTTTTTGAAAGGCTTTCACCACCTCATCAAAGCGGTCCTGAGGGATTTCAACAAGGATCTCCCCGCCCGCTGGTTTCACGTCAGCCCGGAGAATATTGAGGGGCAGGCCTTGTTCCAGAATGACTTGCGCGGT
>JAEOTF010000498.1 GCA_016840025.1 Candidatus Hodarchaeota archaeon | reverse complement strand
CCTTCAACTTCTACAACTTGAGATTTTCCGTTGGAATGAGATACAATTAATTTAAATTTTGCCATATCATCCCTCTTTATGCTATAGATTAAACTTATTAAGTTTCTTATATGCCCCATAATGGATTATTTTTTTTCATGGTTTGAGTTAACTCCTTCAAAATTTGAATATCATCCGAAGATAACAAGTGTTGGTATTTATTGTGTAGATCTTTAGCATTATTTTCAGGAACAGCAACGTATAATAGGTCGCCCTCATTAAAATGTCGCCCAATTATGGGTTTTTTCATAGAAATAGCTACTTCCATACCTATTATAGACTCGAAAACCGTTTTTCCTTTATCCTGAATTTGAATAATTTCTCCAATGTTTCGACCATCAACGGTCACCATTGACCATCCGGGTTTGATGCGCCCAGCTAGGATTTTAACGCCAAAAACGGCAGGCTTACTTTTCCTAAAGATCATTCCTCGGAGAACAATCACCTTGCCTGGACGAACCAGGGTTTCCATCTCCTTTCTTATCATATTTTCTTTTTCCCTTTTGACCCAGTCATTGTAATCATCTAGTAGACGATAAATGATATTGTTTTGAAAAACTTGAATTCCCTGAGTATTAGCTTCCTCTTTTGCATCTGATAAAATTTTGACATTGAATGCTAAGATTACTCCTAAAAGAGGAGTGTTATTTTTAATCAACGCGGCTTCTATTACTTCTCTTCGTGAGACGTCTCCAACGTCTGCAATCCTTAATGGAATTTGATTATTTTCTAATTCATTTATTATCGCTTCTAAAGAACCAAGTGTATCCGCTTTTAATATTACTCCCACTTTATCAGTAATTATTCTCGTTTTTTCGACTTCTGTTGAAACCTCTCTAATTAAATTTTCGAGAACTTGTTCAGGTCCAACTACATATATAGGAGCGCCACTAAGAACGTTTTCTATATCAGAAGCAGAAATTTTTACTCCAGCCGCAGCTGTGATTGTTTCTACAGAAGTAAATTTATCTCTAGGGTCCCGTATTTCATCTAAAGGTTTAGGAAGAAGAATGGCTTTTATTTTAGTCACAATAGGTTTCTCTCTTCCACCAACAACAATGGTATCCCCTCGGCGAATAATTCCTTGATACATTATCGCAGTAATAGTCATTCCCAGACCAGGTTCTTCTTTGACTTCTAATACAGTGCCTTTCCCATAGTCTTCACTTATTGTAAGCTTTCGACGCATATATTGTTGCGTTAAGCCGATAAGAATAGCCAACAATTCTGGAATTCCTTCTCCAGTTTTGGCACTGAGGGGTATTATAGCAATTGTTTTAGTGAAATCAGAAACTCGATCAAATTTATCTGCCCTAAATCCAAGTTTAGAGAAGCTTCCAATAATTGAATATAGTCGATCATTCAGTTGTCGTTTAACGCTTGCGTTTTGTCTATCAAAGGACGCGGTAAAGGATGGGTTATATTTTATCCAGCCTGGAATGACATCGATCTTATTTGCTGCAACAATGAAAGGCGTTTTGCGGCTTTTTAAGATAGATATGCTTTCATAGGTTTGAGGTTCAAATCCTTTATTGATTTCGATAACAAGTATTGCAATATCTGCAACCGAGCCGCCTCTTCTTCGAAGGTTCATGAATGCGCTGTGCCCAGGGGTATCGATAACTAACAATCCCGGAATATCAATTTCACCAATATTTTTTGAAAGCGAACCACACATTTCATTTAGGATTTCCGTTGGAAAAAAGCTAGCCCCTATATGTTGAGTCATCGATCCGACTTCCCTTAAAGCTACAACGGACCCTCTAATTTTATCTAATAAAGATGTTTTTCCAGAATCCACATGACCCAGAACACAAACTATGGGTTGACGTAGAAATTTTATCATTTTAAACGCCCTTATAATCGCCAGAAAAATTCTAGATTTTCTTAATCTACGGCTTGTATAAAGCCGCTCCAAAATACTTAGCGGCACATCTTGACATTACGTTTACATGATATAATCTCTTCAGGTTTAAATAAAATGTCAATCTCTCTTGTGGCATTTTCAAGGCTCTCAGCATTGTGAATAACGTTCTTTGTGATCGTAAGACCATATTTACTCCTTATAGAACCCATTTCAGCATCAAGCGGATTTGTAGCGCCAGATATTTTTCTCATTGCTTCAATTGCCATGAAGCCTTCGATAATCATTACTATGACTGGTCCCGACGTAATGTGTTGTATCAACTCTTTGAAGAACGGCTTCTTTGTATGCATTTTATATAACTCTGATGCTTGTACACGAGTTAGCTTTAGAATTTTTAATCCGACGACACAAAATCCTTTTTGCTCTATTGTTTCAAAAATTTTTCCAACTAGTCTCCTCTCTAAAGCTCCAGGTTTAAGAAGGACTAAGGTTCTCTCAGACAAGAGAAGCCCTTCGTTCTCTTCGAAAATGAGATGTCCACTTTAATTTTCTTGCATCTCTCTTAAGTATCAGTTGTGCCTTTCGGCACTTACTTGAACAAAACCAATAAACAGCACCATCATTTTTAACGTACATTATTCCGATTCCTGAAGGGAATTCCATTCCACAAAAGGAGCATTTATGGATTTTAGGCAAATAGGCTTCTCACCTCAACCGCGTCTACTTCTTTTAGCTTCTCTTTCGGTCTCCCTTAACAAGAGCACATCTCCATTCCTAACGGGGCCCTTCACATTTCTAGTCAATATTCTTCCTTTATCCGTTCCTTCAAGGATTCTAATACGAATCATAGTCACTCCCCCGTTACTCCAACTCTATCCATTACTTGTATAACTTCTGCCGGGGTTAATGTGTCTCTTGAACTCAAATTGCTTATCATCATCCTGTCTTTATTTTAGTAATTTTATTAATCATTTCCTCCAATAACTCTTTAGCATCTCCTGGATTTATAATACTCACCGATGCTGAGCTAACATCTAAACCAGCAGATGTTCCGAGCTGTGTCCTGCTTGGGACAAATATGTATGTAATTTTTCGTTCATCACATAACAATGGCAGATGTGCCACGATTTCTGGAGGATCAACATCTTCGGCTATATATACTAGCTTTGCAATGCCTCTCTCCACTGCTTTTGTAGTCTCGTTGGTTCCTTTGTTAAGCTTCCCAGTATCTCTAGCCACTTGAAGGACTTCATAGGCTAGATCTGAAAGCTCTTTTGGTATTTTTATATTTACATAAAATGGTTTCGACATTTTGCCTCATCAACTTTATGTTTCATTTGGCAACATTTGAGATAATTTTCCTTTGTGGAATCCTATGATTGTGATATAAGTCTTTTTCGGTTAATAAAGATACTTTCATGATTTATCTATATTGAAATTATTCTTTGTATGGAGCTAGGTAGTATTGAAGTTTTCCTTGTTGTGGTAATCCAAAGTTTAGTTTTATAGGCATATCCGTTGAAAATTCCACGGTGACAATGTCTGAAATATTAGAAGCGGCTTTGATCATATCTGATAAATATTTCAGGTTAAAGGTTGCTTTAGCGATCTCTTTGACGTCAAGACTTAAAATCTCTTCACTCCCTTTCTCAACTTCGATTAGAACGCTGCCAAGATCTCCTTTAGAATGTAAAACAAATCTTTCGTCGGTTACTCTAAGTTGAACATTATCACTTATTGACGACGCATCATCAATCGCGTTTTTCATAAAGCTTGTTGTTACTTTAATTGTCGCGTTAAGCGAGATCTTAGGTGTAGGCGCTTCCTCACTTGTTGCTTCTAAAGTGGCCATACTAAATGTTCTAGTATATTTGCTTCTAAGAATAAGATTCAACCTAGCGGTTTTAGGATCAACATTTAATTCTATCGATTCGTCGCCGCTCACTCGTTTCAATAGTTTAAGCATTTCATTGGTATTTACGCAAAGTTTTGTCGGCTCATCGCAAACATATTCTTCAAAAACAGCTTTAGGTAACTCGAAATCAACCATAGCGAAATGGAATGGATCCATTGCTCGAAGTTTTATAGCCTTCTCATCAACGTTAAAACTTGCTTCATCTACAAGTATTGATATTGAACCTACTAAACTTTTCCAAAATCTTGCATTAGCTATTTTAATCTTGAACACAATCTTCCCCACAAAATGTAAGAGTCAAAAAACTAATAGAGAAAGAGTTATTTAACAATTTTTAAATAATTGACAAATTACGCCATTTCACGCCATGTATGGTTGCACTGAGGACACCTGAAGAATTGGGTAGGAGACTCATCAGCTCCTCTCGTTTGAACCATCCACCAATATGCCTCCTTGTTGCCACAGTTTTGGCATTCAATTTTTATTGTTGACATAGTGCGAATATTCTCTTCCAATTCTCCAATTACAGCAATTTTATCTTGCGTAGGAGAATGCACTAAGGGCTTTGGTAAAATAGTGTGATCCAAGGCTTCATGTTTCTGATGGCCACACTTAGGACAGATCAAAGAAATAGAATGATTAGTCCCTGTTTTATCGCTTAGAACAAGACGCGAACTACACTTAGAGCAAAATTCCATTTCCACCAAGGCATAGCGTTGAATTTTTTTAGGGATTATCCCCTAACCGTTCAACCAAATTTAAATCTTTCTTTACACATCATCCTTTTCCTATCACGCGTGGAGCAACAATATTAGCAATACATCTAATATTCGGTTTCCTAATAGTGTGCGCTATAGAGCAAAACTACATCATCAACGAATAAGCGAGCGCTAGCTTAAGATATATCAAT
>JAEOTF010000497.1 GCA_016840025.1 Candidatus Hodarchaeota archaeon | reverse complement strand
TCAGATAATCAGGAGGAAAAGCATTCAATTTTTTAAGTGTCTCGACAATCCGTGGAGCGTCTGCTGCTGTTCCAGAATCTCTGAGACAAGTTTTTCCTGCTTGTATCAAGAAAACTGCATTCATGTTGGAGGTACCAGAGGCCTCAATATCGATAAGAGTAGTGTTCCCATTGATTTTGTGTGTTTTCAAAAAACCCATATCAATCGCGCCTCCTTATCTTCCAATAATGTCTTGAAACAAACTATCTACAATATTGCCCCCACTAATTACTGCAACAACAGTTTTTCCTTTAAATTTTTCTTTCTTTTCCAAAATAGGGGTAATAGCAATGGCTCCTGCTCCTTCAACTTTCTGTTGATCCTTCTCCCAGAGAAGAGCGATAGCTTTCTTGATAGTTTCTTCTGCTACTACAAAGAGCTTATCTACATGCTTTTGGATTATTTCAAATGTTATAGCCCCTTCTTCTAATCCCCCCAGTAACCCTTCTGCTATTGATTCCTTCGCTTCTATATCTATAATGTAACCTGCTTTCATTGATTCAGTCATGACTGGAGATGCTTCAGACTCGACACCCATAACTTGAATATCTGGATTATTATTCTTTACTGCCAATACAATTCCTGAAATCAATCCACCTCCCCCAACTGGTACAATAATTGTATCTACAGAACCAAGGTCTTCAAGAATTTCTAAACCGATTGTGCCTTGACCCGCAATAATCCCTGCATCATTATACGGGCTGATATAAGTCAAATCATCTTCCATTGCGAGCTCTCTTGCCTTTGGCTCAACCTCATTGAAATCACCATGGAGGATCAATTCAACATCATACTTTCTGATCTTGGCAAGTTTTGCCTTTGATGTATTCATGGGCACAACAATTTTTGCTGAAAGCCGAAGATGCTTTGCAGCTAGAGCAACCGCTTGTGCATGATTCCCTGAAGACGCTGTCACCACACCTCGCTTCCTCTCTTCCGAACTCAATTGTGTTATTCGGTTCAGTGCTCCCCTTACTTTAAATGAGTTCGTTAGTTGTTGATTTTCAAGTTTGAGATATACTTCTCCTTGACAAAAATCGCTTAAAAATTGTGAACGAATTAAAGGAGTTTTTTTGGCTAGTTCCCCTATGATTTCTCGAGCTTGTTCGATATTTTTGAGTGTTATCATATCTATCCCAAGATGATTTGTATATAACGGAAGAATAAAGTAGAATTTCTGCTACTCAACGCATTTTTTAATTAAATTATACCATAAACTCTTTGAGGATAGTTGATGAGAAATCAACTTGGCAAAAAGATAGCGGTCAGAGTGAGTTCGAATGGATGGTACCAGCCAAGTTTGTGAAAAATGCAATTCAGAGGTTTACGTAGACGAGCAGTATTGTCCTTCCTGTGGAAATAAGCTACGATTACAACCAGTAGAAACCTTTCAAATTCAACGATTAGGTTGGGATGAGAACGGGTCTTATATAATTAGAGATAACAATGGAAGACCAATCATACGAGTCGTAGGTACTAGATGGTTATATTTGTTGACAGGTGGGTGGTGGTTATCATGGAGCTTCTGGTGGATGTTGACTTTCACTCTGGTGGTTATGTTTCTATTTTGGTTTTCCCTTACTGCATTTTTTTCTTATTCTGACTTTGTACAGACTTCGATAATTATTGTCATCCTAATAGTGACTCCCTTGGTCATCAGACTACTATTTGATATGCAGATTTTCGAAATTTATAGCGCTGATGGACGACAAACAGGAGAGGTTAGACGCAATTTGATTGGATCTACTTGGAAAGTTCTTGGAGTATCAGAAGAACATCAGGCCACTCTTCGTTCCGATTGGATAGCGGGTTTTAACTTTTATATTCTTCGTTATAGCTTTTCCAAATCCGGGTGGTCTGATTCTTCGCCCTACTTTCATGAAGGCGAGATTAAAACCCCCACTGGCACATTCAAAGCCAGGTCCCCAGTAAAAAAAGTACCGACAGGTGAATACAAGGGAAATTATGTAAAAATAGAGTGCCATGTAACTGATTCGACGGGTAACCTATGTTTTACAGTGATTTGGGTCGACCATGAATTAAATCCAAAATTTGGTAAAGAATATAGGATTGATTCTAAAGGTATTATGAGCCCATTTCTTACCTTTATAGTCTCTGTGTGTCTTGTTAATAAATTTTTAACCAGTTATATGTCCTACGATTACACACCAACTCCCGATTATGATTGAAGTCATCATCTTGGATAAATACGTTCCTAACTGTTATGATACGGGTAGTTAACTGGTACTAAAAATGAAAGACATAGATGAGGACTGTTTTCTCCTAAAATCTTTATTTATTCAGTTTCAACAATCCCTCATATACTGCTTTTGATATTTGTATATCTTGGACTGCTACTCCTGTAAGATCAACTACAGTAATTTCATCATCAGAAGCCCGTTGTAGTACCTTATTTGAAATCATTGTTCCTAACTCAACGAGCTTTTCTTTTGTTATTTTATTATTTTTCATGGCTTGGAAGCATTCTCCGCGTGTTTCAGACTGGAAAATGCTGTCTGTAACCACACGATCGGCCTTTTTCAAAATTTCCGAATCTAGTTCCTGTTTTTCAGTAGTGTCAGAACCCATAGCTGTGATATGTGTTCCTTGTTTGATTTGATGAGCTAAGATCAACGGTTTTTTTGAAGGTGTACAGGTAACAATTAAATTGCAGGTTTGAGTAATATCTTCTGAATTCAATGTTGTTTCAATTTCAAATCCAGAATCAGCCATATCTTGGACATATTTATCTAATTCTTCTTGATTTATTCCCCAAACAATCGCTTTTCGACAAGCAACGACAGATTTTAGATATCTTAACTGCAACTTGCCTTGCATTCCTGCTCCAAAAATACCAATTCGTTTCACGTTCTTGGGGGCCATATATTTCGCAGCAATAGCGCCAGCACTAGCAGTCCTAACTTCTGTCAAATAACCCTCATCAAGGAGAATGCTTATAGTTGCACCATTTTTCTGGCTGAATAGAATATTAAGTCCATTACCAGAAGGTAATCCGAATTTCGGGTTATTATAAAATCCTTGAGCAATTTTAACAACGTAAAAATCGTCATTTTTGATGAAACCATATTTTATGTGACATTCCCCGGGATATTCTGGATCATCAAAAATCATTTCACCTATCGGGGGTACTACTACTTTACCTTGGGAATAAGCAATAAAACCTTCCTCTATCAGACCTATAGGGTCAATTTCTTTTAATATTTCTTTGATTTCGTTTATTTTAATGATTTTTGTCAACAACACTGCTCTCCTTAGGGGCGTTCATTAGAGAACACGCGGCTCCTTCTTACTGAGATAGAACAACTACTTCAGACGCTCTACTTGCCTTTGCTCTGATATATTAAAAGTGTCCTTTAAGGAACATAAAAAATTCTTTCCCTCATAAAGACGGAAATGTCTCATATTGCAGTGAAATATCTTATATTGAAATTAAATTGCCTACAAGTTAATATCTATGCCTATTTTTTACATCCCTCTCTATAATATTTCAAAAATATGGTTAACGAAGTCCTGAAACAGTTGCTGCCTTATACTTGCCCTTCTGAATGAGCGGACATGATACACAGTCATCACAACACCGCTCACATACCGTCAAACATAAATTCGCTTCAGTATCCGCTAAGGGGGACACATTCACGAAATTGACATGGCAAATTGAACATCTGATCATCATGTTGACATATATTAGGTAAGACGTATATAAAAAGTTAACACAACATCTCTATATATTCATACAGGGGGAATATCCCAAAAAGGATCATTTCCATGACCATTTTTCCTATAATGCGGTCTCACTGCGTATTAAGATTATCCCATTTAGGATCTCAGAGCAGAAACCTTTTTCGTTAATACATCAACCTCTTCTAGCCACATTTGCATTAACAACAGCAATCTGTCTCTTTTTTGTGGAAGTTTGTGTTCAAAGTCGTCCTCTTTGATAATCTTCCACTATTAAATTTGCAATCATCAATAGGTGAAGTCTCAATGATCCATGTCCATATTCTAAACTTTCTGTCAACTTACCTAGGTCTTTACTACAGTAAATGGAGTTATATAGTTTCCAAATTCCTTGCTCGGTCACCTCCGCGATCTTATTAGCTAATTCTTTGAAATTTACATTCTTTTTTGCATACCAATTATATCTTGAAGTTACAGGTGAACGTATTTTCCTTGTTATCATTGCTGCCTTTCTGTCGTATTGTTGAAAAATCGCCATTAAATCATTAGGTGAATCTTCGTGATGCTTCCTTAATAGACTAACAAACTCTTTATCTATAAAATCGGGTTCCACGTAGATTTTGCTTTGATGCTTGCTTGTATGGCAAAAATCATGCAGTAATCCGATCCTCAATAATTCTATAACTTTTTCAGGCAGTTTATGTGGTAATCCTTTCCTTATCTTGACTCTACGGTATTTCCTTATGGAATACGTTTGTGAGTTTTCCTCTATGTGTCCCCCTCTCCACTCGACTAATCCTAAACCTTCTGATTGAAATCGACCAATTGTATTAATTTGAATCAGTTCTACTAATTTTCTTTTTATTTTCTCTTTTGATGAACATTTGTAGCGTAATTCAATCTCTCCTAAATAGCATATCAGAGAATAGGGATACATCGGGACATTTGTCTTTATTTTATTAAAATACCGCCGTCTTGGACTTCTAATTATCGCTTTACAGCCATTAATATAGAATTCTGTTTTTTTCGTTACAATAGGAGTTTTAATCATACCCTGCAAGACTAATTCCAATTTATTCTCCCCTCAAATATTGTTTCCATGCTTCAAGTGCTTCCCACACTTCTTCCTTTGATGCATTCTCAATAATCTCTTCTTTCAGTATGAAACTATCGCTTTCATCCCAAACTGGTATCCTATTCGTCTTTCTTTCTTTAAGTTGAAACTTTAGTACCTTTACTCGTCCATAGCCAGAATTAAATCCTCGACCAATCTTCTGAAAATTCATTACTACTTCAATCAAAAGTCCGATTTCCTCAGGAGAACATAATGACACATTAATCTCAAATTCAAATTCTCCTGAGAAATATCGTTCACCAAAATCCTGCACTGAAATACCATCAAATGTTTTATTGAAACGATTTTCCATTGCAATATGGACATTTTGAAGGTCAATCTCTGAGTCAAAGGTTCTATGTTTGATACAAGCAATGGGATTTGATAGAACACTTATTTTGCCTTCATTACCCTTACTTCCGAAAATCTGATGTAAAATGCATGAACTCCCGTTTTTTCGGCAACTCCCTAATAGATGAAATCCTTCAGGGAGAAGTTTTTGTCCCTCTCTAGATGACTCTTTGTCGGTTGAATGGCACACTTCCAAACCATATGCTTTACAAATAGCCATAGCTTGATGCCTAAGGCTACCTCGTAAGCCTTTTATCATGTATGTTTGTGCTTCAGCCGTTTTTTCCTCTTTTCCATTTTTATAACGGTATGTAATTGGGTATAACTTCAAAAAATGAGAATTATTCGAACGAGGAAGACTACCATTCAGTGGCTTGGCAATAGGAGTAAAACAAACAACTTTCAAGATTTTTTGAGGATTATGAAGAGTGTTCACCTGATTCGATAGTTTTTTATTTTGTTGCATAACCATATTATTTACCTCATTAAAGGTAGGAAAGTAGTAGGTGAAGGTTGGTCGCCTGCTTACTGCTTTCCAGTTTTTTTTAGATTTTATCTTTTTATTTAGTTAAAATAATTATTTAGGAAGATAATCTGGTTTTTTGGACTTAAGAATCATTTTTTCTAATGTGATATGTTTAACTTTTCAAGGTTATAAAGGTTTTCAAACTTATCATCTATTTAAAATAATCTTAAAAAGTAAAGCAACAGAAACTTGTTAGAGGTGTTAGTTTTGACTAAAAAAACAATAGATTTCCCTAATGAAGAAGTCTATCGCGAAATTAAGGCTGAAGCGGTGAAAGAGGGAAAAAATATCGGTGCTTTTATTGTTCAATGCTTTATACATTGGAAAGAAACTAGGAAGAAAGAATAGCGCGATTGAAAATTATTGTGATGAGTTTACCTACTTTTCTCTCTTCTGAAACACAATTAATCGATAGAATGCTATTGTGAATAATCCTATAATGATGGTGATGGGAGAGAAATCCGATGTCCCCGATAAGGAACTACTTATTGAACACGTTGGATCGAATGATGAAGAAGTTGTAGAATTAGTTCTACTATTCGAGGAAGTTAGAGAAGCGGTAACGCTAGTGGTTTGCCCATACGGGATGTAAATAGGGAAATAAATGGTTGAAGGTGGATCACAGGTTTGTCCAGATAGCATACTAAAATTAGGTGGTGGGGTGGAGCTTCCATCATTTATAAAATACATGTTGATGAAGCCTTTAGCGCTACTACTAGCATTACATAACTCGAGAGCTACCGAAAAATCAGGGTCTGTTGCAGTGGGGCGGTGATAGATGTAGTTAGTCCCTCGACTACTCGTACCGATCTTATGAGAAAGGACATATAGCGTATCACAGACATTCCACAGGTTTCGAATCCGTACATCAGATTTACCTGAAAAATGGTATATGCTCATATGAACCTCAATTGAATATAAGCCTATGTGAGGGTGTTCAGGTTCAAAATCTCCCATTGCAAAAATTTCGAATGTATGATTAGAGTGAAGATTGTACCCTAATGCCGCTAAAGGAATTCTTAAAGGTGCTCCATGGCTATTGGTAAGAACAGGGGATGTGAAAAGGAAACTTGAAAAACAAATTTGGAATATATTGAAAATCATTAAAAAAATGAACCACAATGAGCTTTTCATTGACCTTCCTCTTTATTTATCGAAATCTTGATATCTTTCGGAATTTCTTAATAATAATGCTCCTATACCGACCATGAAAATACCTACAAATGCAAAAAACCATGTACTTGGTAATTGTATACCTATCTTATCTTTTGTTTCCTCTGAGGTTGATTGAGCCAACTCTGAGGAAGTAAGAGATGTTGTTGCCTGCGGCTCTGAAGTCGTATTTAACGGTTTTACAAGAGTAACTATCACAATTACTGTATCTATCGCTGTATTACCTCCACCATCGTACACTACAATAGTAATATTATGAATCCCCACCCTTAATCCATCAACAGAATAAGTAACAGGTTCACCATTCCATGTGGTTGTATTCACCAGTGTTTTATTACAATAAATCTCATAATAGGCAGAATTATTATCTGAAGGATACCAAAAAATCATATACCCAATTGATCCTTCTTGGTAAGTAATATTACCACAGGGATTAATGGTGGGTGCAATTATGTCTGCTATGACCTCAACTAGTACTGTATCCTTATCCTGATTACTGCGTTGATCGTAAACTACTATGGTGAAGTTATAGGTATTAACAGGTAATCCATCCACCGAAAAAACAATTAAGTCCCCATTCCACGTATTATTTTGCAGCAGAGAGTTATTTCGATAGATTTCATAATTTGAAGGAAGAATAGCAATAGGATTCCAAATAATTTGATGACCTGCAGTTCCTTCTTCATATAAAATATCTTGGGGATGATCAAAAACAGGGGGATTGGTGTGTAGTGATTTTTCTAACGGATAAAGATCGACCACTCCAACAGATCCTTCAATAGAATAATTACTTATTCCTTCGTAATTCGACCAATAGTTTCCCTCTTGGAAAATTTCCTCATGCCATTGATTGGTGAGTTTATCATCAAATGCTTGAGACTTATTATCATATTCCCATCCATTGTAGCAAAAGGTGTTATGATGAAGAAGATTATTGTTTGAAATATGGAGTTTGACTCCATACTCTCTATTTTTAGCTATTAAGTTCCAAATAAGTGAACAATTTTCAGAATCCCATAAAACAAACCCAATATTATTTCTATTACAAACATTATTAGTAAGTGAACAGTTCTTGGATTTATTAATATAAATACCATAAACCCAATTTTGATTACAAGTATTATTACTTATAATAGCTGAACTAGTACCTAAAATGCAGACACCCTGTCGGTTGTTTCGACAGGTATTGTTAGCAATAATTGTTGAATTAACATCAGAAATATAGATCCCTTCCCGATTATTATGACAGGTATTGTTGGCTATAATTATCGAACTAGAATGTGTAATGCTGATACTAACCTTGTTATTTCCACAAACGGTATTATTAAGTATTCGACAAGAAGTACAAAAGTCTAGAGTGATCCCCGTGGCTGTATGAGAATAATTTTGATTCTTCACTTGAATATTTGTACAATTAATCAGGAATAGTTGGCCATAGGTGGTTTGAATATTAATGTTATGTTTATTCATCAACCAGCCTAATGGTTGTTTATTTACCCAATTATTAGCCACCGAATAAGAAAGATATTTCTCTAAACTAGATTCACGAATATGGAGACCACTCTCTATTAAGGAATTATTAGCAATGGTTGAAGAGTTAGAGTCATGGAGATAAATATTATTCTTGCTACAATTATTGCGATATATAATTGAATTCCAAGACAAAAAAAGTTTGATTCCGATATCCGTAGCGTTTTGACAGGTATTATTCGTTATGATCGAATTTACAGATTCCCAAACTAAGATACTCTGATAATTATTATAACAAGTATTGTGAGTTATAGTTGAATTTGTTGACTTCAGAATCTTTATACCACTAGTATTGTTTTGGCAATTATTGTGCATTATGGTTAGATTCGCAGAATCGCAAATGAAAATGCCATTATAATTGTTATAGCAGGTGTTATTGACTATTGTAGCGGTCCCAAATGCGGCATCTCTGATATAAATCCCATAACTTCCTGTTCTTCCTGTATTAATGTAGCAATTACGAATAATGAAATATTTCGTTGTATCATGAATATAAATCCCGTGAACACTGTTTGTTATAATTTCCCATCCTTGTAAAAGATAAGGGTCAGACTTAGTACCCATCCCACTGACTGCGGCAGCAGCAAGTCCAGAATCGCTAAAGACTTCAATAGGACTATGGGAAGTATAAGACAAGGAATTATCAGAGGGGTGGGATAATGGTGCGTGATAAATACGTGAAGAATTGAAAATAGACGAAGCTATCTTTTCACATGAAGAGGAAGAGTGGGTTGATTCAGAAGTATAAATTGTAACTTATATGTTAATCTATTTGAATAAATAGCTTATTTGACTCTATGTTTAAGACCTTAAAATAAGAAATTATAATAGTATCTAAGCAGCAATTGTGATATGTCTACCTATAATGTTAGGAGTAGCTCTAAAACTGTCCTCTTATTTCAACATGATTTAGAATTTCGTTTTTTCAAGAAATAGCCTATGATTATAATCCCAAAAACCTCATTTAGAAAAGAAAAGCTTAGTATCCCCATACCTTTATAGTCATCAGTAATGTTGCTAGTGTCCGTTATCTGTGTTACAGAACTCCATTCTTGGTCTGGGAGATGATAATTTACAGTAAACACCTCAGTTAGGTATTTAGCAATTTTTTGATCCCAAAAAACTCTCCAATTACTTCCATCCTGTAATAAATCATTGATGAAGGGCTCCCAATCATATGGAGCAGTAGGAATGTATTCAAGGGAGCTGACTAGGTTTGTTTTGTTGTTTAAATAATCGAATTCCCAAAGTTCAATAGAACTATTTGTAATTACAGACACGATGAAGATAATCTCGGCCTGAGACTTTATAAATAGTTCAACATCGATTGTTAACGGATAGGCGCCCAAGGAAAGATCGATGATTGTAACTGTAGGAGTTTCAACCGCTAAATCAACAACTGCGAAAATTGGTGGCCTGTACTCTTTCTTGATTGAGTTCCAAGTCTGTTTATATCCAAATAAATATTGATTAGCAATTAATAGCTTGTCGTAACCTATTGGTTGCTCTGAAATGCCTGTATTTTGCCAATTTGACCAAGGACTATCATTAGAAAGAACCGATTTTTCCCCAAAATCTCTCGTATATAGAGAAAACTCGTCTCCTGTCTTGATTAAAGCCATTAATCTTTTATGCTCGTAACCTTCATTCGGCAAATGGAGTGTTTGTGATTCTATAATGCTATTTTTCTCAACCTTGCTAATAATGTATTTTTGTTCATCTTCATGAGTAAAATTACTGTCTTGATAAAATTCAAAACTCCAAACAATAAAAAATGATTTCTCATCTATTAAGTAGAAGGAATGAGCATGCCAATGATGTTCTATTTCTGGGAGGTTCAGATAAGCGAGTATTTGGGGGTCATCAAAAAGTAAAACTGGTTCAGACCACTGATTGGTTACCTCATTGTATTTTATTTTGTAAAAACCCCTCTCTTCAGGATGATAGATAAAATAATAAATAATCAAACCATCCTCTTTTGGTTTAATTGCTAAAATCACTTCAGCTTCTGGGATAATCTTTTTTGGTTGAGCCCACTTCCCATTTTCTAATTCGTAGGTGTGATAATATTTGATCATTGCCATATCTCCCTCTGTTACTTCATGCTGAAATACTAGATGAACTCTTCCAGAACCTGAAAGAAAAGCTCGCGGATTAAAAGATGATTGGTTTTTTGATGCGGTTACTGCTGCTATAAGATTATCTCCATTTCTTTTATTATCGGTTTCTTGAAGATTAAAGGCGTTACCAGTCATATTTAAGATTATTATTAGACTCATTAAACATATCACACCGCTCCGTACCATAACTCATCCTTCCATGAATTATATGCTGCTTTTAACTCAGATAAGAGGAGAATATTAACATATAAGAAGTCTTCATTATAGATCCAATCTAAAATCAATAGATTCTTTTTTCTTTGCTCCTTCTTAATTCCATGACTATACTCTCTGTCTGTTACAATTTCTTAAATGCTCCCCGTTCACTTTTTAAAAACACACTGCTATTCAAATACATCTTCTAAGATCTTTCCTGCCTCGATAAACTCTTCACATAAGAGATACCATTCTTTTGGGGGTTTTTTCTTCCACGCTTGTTGTACCGAATAAGCTTTTTTGTCTATGCCTTTACATAGTGCTACTAATGCCTTGGTCAGATCATCTCTGGATCCATTTAAATTGTGGCTCATTGACTTCATTTCTTTTCTTATTCTCTGCAAATAAATCTTTTTTTGTTGCGGAATGTCCAGCAAAAACACGCCGTTTAACAGCCAATGTATATCATGCCCTGTTTTCATAATTTCACTAGCAAGTATACCTTTTTTTCTCCATTGGTGATCGGCTATGTCCGCCACATCCCGTACCAGCTTCACAACCGAAGCCCCGCTCTCAATTGTCATCATTTTTTTACATTCCTGCTATTTCTTTTCTTTCTCCGACTCGTTTGCTTCACTCTGATTTAAAATCCATTTTCTACATCCTGTAAGATAGTTAATTCTCGTAATCGTAAAAGGACAAATTCTCGAACCCCATTTTCCATCCATTTTCCGTTTTTCACTTTCTTTCGTATTTCTTCTCCTATTCCATCTTGTCCTTCAAGAATTTTGTAGGCCAATTCCCTCACTATCGCGTTTTTTACCGCTGTTTGAACTATAATTTGTCTATTTTCTCCTTCTTGTTGCTTTCCGTAGCCAGATCTGTGACTAGTATATCCTTTCCAGATCTTCCACCAGAAATTATTTTCTTTTCTAGACTTCGTACTAATTCTTGATGTATTACTCATATATTACCTAGATAAGATCTCCAAGTATATATTAACATTAACCGACTTTACTTTTTAAAGCCTTAAAAAGGATCATCTAAAAAGTCTTAATTTCAAGATTTCTTGTACAGAAGAGAATCTACAGTCGAGAAGTATCTTCTTTACTATTATATTTTGTTAAAAATAAAATTCTTGACTTATTGAGATGGAAGAGGTTAATCCATTAGGACTGGGTAAAAAAGAAAAAGGATGTTGTGTGGTTTACTCCATTTTACTTATAATATCGGAGATCTTTTTCACATTCTTTTGTAGTTTATCGGTGCTATATTTTACATCACTTACAAGCTCATCCATCTGTTCAAAGATTTCACCCTCGGAACTTTCAAAGGAAGCAGTTAGCCTGGCTTTTTCCTCATTAAGTTCCATCGCACGACTTTGACTTCCTTGTACGAAATTTTCTGCTGTAGTGTCATGTTTCTCATAGATTTCCTTGATCTCATCGATGCTACGTTGATCTAATCCATCCATCTGTTCAACAGCTTTCATAAAGCGACTTTCAAATCCAGTAGTATAAGATTCAAGCCGTTGTTTATAATCATCGAGTAAGTTGTTTATGACTTCTTTCATCAGGGCTCGATTAGCTTCATCTGCTTCAGTTGCTTGGGCCAAAGTCGTATTTTGTGTTTGTTGGATCTTACCATAAATTTCATTTTGTGCTTGTCCTATTTTGATCCGCGTATCCTCTGCCAAACGGTCTAGTTTTTCGCGGGCAGTTGGAATCTGTTGACTAAGTTGTTCTTGCTGATCCTTAGTAATACGTTTGAGTTCTGCACGAATTCCTGCGGTTGCACTGGCTATTTTTCCTTCGTTATCATTAATCTGTATACGTGTTTCCTGCATAGTTGACTCAAATGAGCCCTTTTGCGTCTTATCGAAGTCATCTATTGATGTTGCCAGATTGTCTGTAAAATCATCAAGTTGCCGATTTGATTCCTCTATCGTGCTGGTAACTGCATCTGATATCTGTTCTTTAAACGTTGACATATTCTCGGAGAAAGAATCACCAGTGGTGTCCATTAAGTCTTTTATCGTAGAATCAAGATTTCCAAAGGTTGATTCAAACATGCTAAGACGCTGTTCCGCTGCGGTTTTAAATTTTGCAAGAACTTCTTCTCCCGCTTGTGTATGGGTTGCTTCTGTTTCCTCAATTAATGTTTCAACCTCTTTTTCAAACTCTACACCTATGTTTTGGACACGTTTCAATCGTTCTACCAACATCTCATCCAAAGTTGTCTGCATTTCGGTTGCTGCTTCTTGGAGTTTGGCAATAGCATCACGAACGATTCCCACAAAATTATCTTGGAAACCTGCAAAAGATGAAGCTACTTCATCGAGTTGTGTATAGATTTTTCCTCGTATATCGTTCCGAACTTTCTGTACAAGCCCCTGCATTTTTGCTTGGTTTCGTTCGAGTTTCTCTTCTAAAGTAGTAGTGGACTCTTCAAACATAGTTTTAATATTCTGTACTTCCTGTTCGCGAAGATCTGCCATGGTTTTTCTAACGTTGTTGAATTTTTCGGTAACTTCCGTTGTTTGGGTTCGGGCTAAATCTTCGCTGGTCTCCTGAACCTTCCCTAATTGTGCTCGTGTCATAGACGCAAAATCTTCGTTTTTTTGCCTTATATCATCGGTGAGTTTTTGACTAAGGCGTTGCATAGATGCTATTGCTGCTTCTGTACCTCCTTCTATCGCACTCCTCGCACCTCCAAAATCGGTTTCGATATCACTCTCAATTTTATCTAGATTTCGCAAAGAATTTTCTTCAAAGTCTACAAATTGCGAAGTGAGTCCCGAATTAAGCTCAATAAGAGTTGTCTTATAACTAGACATTTCTTCATCCAGAAATTGGTTTAAAGTATCAACCAAAGTCTTTATACTATTTGAAAAAGCTTCCCCTATGTTATTTGTTGCCGCATCCTGTTTACTTAGGACCTCTGATAATGACCTCTCAATTTGTGAAACTGTAGTTTTTCGTTGCTTCTCAACTTCTTCACTCTGAGCATGTGAAAGATCATCTAGTTCCCTCTTGACCGAACTAAATAGCGTATTAACTTTTTCAAGTGTTTGTGCAATTTTTCCTTCGAGATCCGTCTGCTGATCGACGAATAGCTTTTGTTTATCACTACTGAACTGTTCAAGTATTCCATTAAGCTCATCCAAGGTTTTTTCAAGAGTAGTAGAAAAGTTACTCTGGGTTGATTGGTAACTTCCTCCGAATTTCTTCTTAATGTCCTCAATTCGGGATTTAAAAGTCTTTGCATTCCCTTCCAAACGTTTCTTTTCTTCTTCTAATTTTGCTTTATTTTCCTGTAGATCTTGACTCATAGTATCAAACTCCTTTTATTATTCTGCTGCTGTTTCCTCTTTAGTCATGTTAGTAAAGAATTCTGATATTTTAGCATTGTTTGAAGTTCTTGAAGCTTTAGTGACTATGTTTTGCGCCTTTAATTCCTCATCAGCTCGAAGATAAAGATTAATAGCTCGAAAATAGAACGATCTCGCAAGTACATCCTGATTATTTTTCATAGCCTCATCTCCTAGATCCAAAAAGATGTCTGCTGCGTCTCGTGCACACCGTTTAATCTTAAATTCTTGTACATGCGTGGTCAAGGCGCGTTCTAGGAGTTGTTTAGCGTAAAATGGTTTCCCAGAATCATGAAATGCCCGTGCTGTATCCTCAAGGAATTCTCCTGCAGTTTCACGATCACCAGCTTTTTGAAAGAGACGAGCACCAATAACTGCAAGGCGAAAAGCATCGAAATAGAGACTCCGATTGAATGCTGTTTTGAAAATTTCTTGGGTTCTAATTCCTAAGGGTTTCGCTTGTCCTTCTCCTGTTTGCCCGATATTTACCGCCTTTTCGAGCCGATCTAGTAACATTCGACGGGGTTTAAAGCCCGAATTTAATTCTTCATTGATTAATGTTATATATAGTTCCGATTGCAGCCATGGATCCGCTTCTGTTCGGATTGAAAGCTTTTCAAACAAAGCATTACTTATTATTTGAGCGAACCCCTCCTCAATAGTTAGGAGTCCTTTAGCTACAAGGGTATCAAGAACTTTCTGATTTGTTATAGACGCTGACTTTTTGAGTTCTGGCAAAGAAATTAGATTTATTGCTTGATTAGAGATTACTTGAAGAACATTTAGTTCATCTTCTGTTAGTTCCAGTTTTTCAGTAATGTATTGAGTAAAATTCTGTGTTTCTAGGATTGGAAATATTCTCTCGGCGATTTCTGTTACTTCAATCTCTGCGGGAGCCTCTCCTTGCATTTCCATTTGTTCCCGAGCTATTTCAGCTCGTGCATTCATAGCAAGGTCTACTGCGAAGACCAAAGAAAATGGTGACTTGTCAGTGATTCGAAGCAGCTCTCTTCGAAAATCTCGTTTTCTCATTTCATCTCCCCCTATTCGTTTCAAAAGCTGGTCTGCGGTTGTCATGTCCAATCTATCAAGCACAAATCGCTCAAACTGTGGTAAATCATTCTGTAACGCATCATACGTTCCTTGAAGCATTGTTAGCACAAAAAGTGCGCCTATCTTTTCCTTACCCATTTTTTCTGCTAAAAGTGCCAATCCTTTGATAATGTTTTCATAGCCTGAGAACATCAAGCGGTCTAAAGAATCTATAAAGAAAACAACAGGTTCAGATACAGGACGTTCGGTTAAATTTTCAAAAATAGCGTCTATTGCTTTATCGGGGTCTTCATTAGCCCGAATTGAAGGAATTGGAACCTCTTTTGGACCTTTACGGAACATTCCTTTTTTTGCTTCCATTAAATGAGGTTCTAAATGTTCATAGACTTCTATAAAGATGTTTCCGCCTTGTGCTCCTAATTTAGGTTGAAGTTGGATTGCCTTAATCCTTTCGGTGTCAGCTATGTTTCGAAAAACCTCTAATAATGAAGATTTACCAAAACCAGGAGCTCCGATGATCACAATTCCGTTCTTTTCCAGGTTATTCCTCTTAAATCTCGCTAAAAGGCCTCTAAACTCAGTTTGTGCCTTTCTATATCCTACAAATTGGTCGGGGCGACTAGGTTGGAGAAATTTTAGTATCTCCATGATGTTATTCCTCCTAATTTCTAAAAATGATGATATTTTTCCATCATCTAATAATTGTAGTGATTTTTTTAGTTTAGTCTTAGTTTAGACGGTGAGAATTCAGTCGTTAAAAAACCTCCCAATTCGAAGAATTTCTACCTCTTTTATTGGTAAATTGTTAAGTTATTTAATATGAGTTGGTAATCTTTTGTTCAAATTCATTTATTAAGCCCATTTTATTTTTTAACAACATAATTTCATGCTTTTCAATTGGATCTTAGTCTAAATCTAGTTCTAAGGCGTATTGAATCGATCACTACTCCATTGTAGCTACTTTCTCTCTTATTTTTCGACACCTTCCTTAAAATCATTTAAGGTTCTTAAGTTCATTATCAAGCTTATCTACAAGTCCTATTTTCTCATTTAATTGTTTTTTTAGTGTTTCAATGCTTTTTACAGGGGTAGGATCGATTTGATAGAGTACAGCTAAATAAATTGATACAAAATCTCCAATATAAGCAGAAGATATAAGCTTGGCCATATCTGAGTTTCCCTGAGCTTTTATGGTAATGATGTCCTTTACTTTCCCTACCATCATTTCATTCCTAGTGATATCCATACGTGTTTTGATTGCCTTATTATCAGTTGAACTTTGTATAAGAATCACAGTAAAAAGTTTGAGGAGCTCTGGTAATCCTTCATAACCCACCGCATGATTGTGGTTAAGTTCTGAAAATTCGTCATCAATGGCAATTAGTTTGCTATTTTCATTAATTTCACAACGAATTCTTTTCACCACGCATGAGGCAGCTCCCAATATGATAGGAATACTATCTGTACCAATTATCTGAGCAACCTGTTTTCCGATATTTTCACTAGTAGGTGTTGATGGTTTTAGTTTTTCTCGTAAAACGGATAAAGTTAATTTTAAATCCATTAATTCCTCTTTGAATTCGTCGATTATCTTTAACTTCTTTAGAATAACAAACAAAGGCACAAAAAGATAGGGAAGTGATGCTCGAGGTTGAAGCCCTCCTTTAATAAGGACATATGGTACATCAAACCGTTCCGAAAACTCTTTTAATTTTCCACCAGATGTAATAGAAACTATTAAACTTCCCTTTTTCATCGCATCCACAAAACAGCTCAGAGTTTCCTCTGTGTTCCCCGAATAGCTATTACATATTACTAAAGTGTTTTTTCCTACAAATTGGGGTATATCATAACGACGATTGACGAATATAGGAATGGAAATATGTTTACGGCCCCATTCATTTAGAAAATCACCTGAGATCGCGGATCCACCCATACCACAAATAACAATATTTCTGATCTCTTTACTAAAATCTAAACGTTTACTAGTTATTTCTACTTTTTCTGCTCGCTGGAGAGCATCATCAATGAATTCAGGCCAATTATATTCATCTTCAAGATGATTTGCTCTATCAATGCTTTTAATGAAATCAGGATTGTCCAAATCAATGTTAGATATCATCACAATCTCCTATGAATACGTCACTTCAACTGTTGAAAAAGTTCACCCTTCTCTTTCCTTAGTGATTTAACAAATGTAATACAGCATTCTTTCAAAACAAAGATATTCCCGAGATAATATTGGAAATTTTGTATGCAATAGCAAAGGGAGTGATATAAACAGGAGATGTTCTTTGATGGATACTTGCTTTCTTCGTGTCCTCGCCTTACTCGATTCTGATGGTTATTTTGCTCGTACAAATTATGAGAAAAAGATTATGAAAAGATTACAAGAAAAGGGCTATGTAAAGTTAAAGAAAAACACAAAAAAATGTTATCTTATAACAGAAAACGGTATTAATCATATCAATGATTTACTAGCTCCAAACAAAGATGTTTCTATTGAACAATTCTATAATACGCTAAAAAAAACTTATTTTTCCCTCGCCTCTCCTATGAATCCACTTGTTCGCATACCCGACATTCGCAATGCCGTTACTACAAAATTGAAGATTTCTAACTCCACTTTTAATTCTAAAACTCTCTCACTTCATGATTCTGGAGAAATAACTCTTCAAACAGCATTAGCTGCCCCCTCTGCAGAAAACGGAATACCTGCTAACCATGGTATCTTTTATTATTTGATGGTGGAATAAAAAGGAGAAAAAAAAGTGAAAGCTGAAGCAATATTAGCTGAAAATCCTTTTAGTCTCTATACTGCTCGTGTTTCTCATCCTCCTAAGATCGACCTACCTTCTCCTCGAAAAAAACCTGAGGAAGCTGTTCATCGTGCTTTGACTTTAACAAAACGTACGAACCAACCTTATATGATTCCTATTCTTGGAGAAGCAGGTTATGGAAAGACACATTTTTTTTGGACGTTGAAAGAGATCTATGCGAAGGATGTCTACGTGACCTATGTACCGCCACCTGCCTCGCCCGACAATGTCCTTTCTCATTTCTATTTTGCGCTAGTACAAGCCCATGGCTTATCCCTTCTGAATACGGTAGCTGAAAAAATCACTTCCACTTTCTCTTCATTAGAGGATGCATTAATTAAGTATGCTGGTCCTGGAGCTGCAGTAGTGGCGGCTTTCTATGCGTTAAAAGATTCTACACAAAGAAAAATGGCAACCAGATGGCTGACCGGGATCTCTGATCCTAGTGAGTCTCAGTTAAATACCCAAACCATTCTTGATAATGAGGAATTTGCCTTAGCAGCCCTTAAAATCATTTCACAAAATATTAATCAACCTATCCTATTTTTTGTTGATGAATTGGAATATTTATTTGTTTCCTTAGGGGCTGAAGCAGAACTACGTTTATTAGAGTCTATTAAACGGGTCTATAATGAAGTCTCAAACTTTATCATTGTCCTTGCTTGTTTAACCCAGCTGTGGGACAAAATAATTGATCTTAGCAATACAAGCGTTCAAAGTCGCTTTGAACGTCCAGCTTTGCTTAAACGTTTCACAAGTAAGGAAATTTACGCGTATGTTGAGGCTATTCTGACTGAATTTTGGCTTCATATAGGTTTGGAACCGAATGGCATTTGGCCAATGACCGATGGAGATATCGAATCAGCTTATGCATTCAGCCATGGTAATCCACGAGAGGCGATAAAATGGCTTAAAAATAAGCTAGAAGAGCGAAAACTTGTCTTATTGGAAGCTATTGCAGAAAAAAGCCGTCTGCTGAAGGTTCAAGTCGAACAAGTAAGAGATATCATCAATCAAGTGAAAGACCAAATAACAGGCTTAACAATGGGTGTCTTTAGTAGAGGTTTTGGTGCATTCATTCTTCTTTCTCGTGGAGAAACTGCCCGTTTACTTCTAGCAATTCCCCCGGCCACCCCACATTCTCAACAATATAAACAGTTCTGTCTAAAACTTCAAGATGTTGCAACAAAGGAAGACTATGATCAAATTATTGCTTTTGGAGAAGGTTCAGAGAATAACCAGTTTGTGTGGTTAGACCCTCAGGATAAAGAGCACTGTATTGAAACAATATCGAATCTTATAGAACAGATCTCAAAGAATAATCTCCCACCCAGCGATTCAGAGTCTGTTAAAAGCATCACAGCATCATAGCCATTCTAGAAATTGTTGAACTCCTTTCATTCCAATTATTTCTTTATAGCGATTCCTTACAGTCACTTCTGTTATTTGCGCAGCTTCTGCTACTTGATCCTGTGTGATTTTTTCACCATTCATCTGACAAGCTACATATATGCTTGCAGCTGCTATCCCTTTTGGGTTTTTTCCTCCAGTAAGTCCCGTTTTATGTATTTCCTCGAAAATTCTGAAAGCTAGAAGCTCAATATTAGGTGATAAACTCAATTTAGAACAGATTCGTTGAATTCCCTCACTAATGCATCGAGAGGAATAGTGTGGAAAATAAAGTTCTGAAAGAAGTAAGCGAATAGCTCTTGAGAGTGTTTTGGGGTCACTATGAATAATGGATGCAATCTCACGTATTGTATGCGGGCATTGAGCGCGACAGGCGAGATAGAGACTTGCTGCAGTTATCAATTTAGCATGTCGTCCTCTTACCAAATCTTTTTCTTGAGCTTCCTGAAATATATTATAGGCGTTTAATATAATCTCCTGTGGTAAGTCTAATTGAGAAGTTAAATTACCGAATTCCCATGGCACTCGACGCAAAGTATTTTCTTTTGAGGTATAAGATGTTTTAATTAGCGCCATAGAGTTAGCTTTTAGCTCTTGAAAATTGGAACGTGATTCCATCTGATTCGTAGAATTTTTCTTCTGGAATCTAAAATTACTTTCATCTAAATCTTGTGTTATAGCTTTTTCCCACACCCCACCACAGACAGGACAAGTTTCTTTGTTATCTCCAATATGAGAATGTGCGTGTTCTCGACGTTTGTCTCTCATAGGTAACTTTCCTTATTGTTGTGGTGGAAAAGCAGTGGATTTAATATTTTACAAATAATCACTTTTTTCTCCCTTAAAACTTAAACGGTATAAAGATAAGTTGAAGAACCTCTCTAATTCAATTATTTTAGGTTTTTCTGGTTTTAAAAAATACAAATTCTACAAACTCTCTTTTTATTTCTTTTATTCGTGAACAGTCATGATAAACTAATTGACCACACTGTACACATATTCCTACTGCGCTATTAGTTTTACAGAGCTCGCAAAGAATGAGGATATCGAAATTATTCATCCTTTTTCTCATTTTCAATTCGTGTTAGGAGAGATGTTATCAAGAATGGTAAAATTAGCGTTACATCTCCTATCACATCAATCCATTTGCCTTCTCCACTTACTTTTCCCCAGCTTACTGCTTCTTTCATACTTGCTCCGCTCACTCCACCATGTTCTGGGCGATCCATTGTAATCTGAATCGCATAATTTAATCCTTCTTTCAACAGGACATTCTGAAAGATATAATGTTTGGGCACACCGCCTGCTAATATAATTGCTCCTGTACGTCTCGCCTCATAAGCTAAATTCATAATTTCTCCCTGATCTTTCAGAATATCTATCTTTATGCCTGTAATTTGTGCTGCGAAATGAATTTGCATCCCTAACATACTATCAATTATTGAGGGGCTATAAATAGGAATTTTTTTCATGTAAGCTTTTTTTAAGATGCTTTTTTCATCATTAATTTCTTTTCCAATGTGTGCAAGTAATTCCCATGTTCCTAAAACAGTTTCTGAAGGAACTATTTCAAGAATCTCTTGGATCCTTTCCTCAAAATTGCTAAACGCTTTCTGTGGCATTAATGTATCATATATACGACTCATATCTTCTTCATGGAGCTTTTTATCATCTTTTTCAACCGTCCCATGAAAATGAGATGGTTCAATAGATTCAATGATGTCATGAGTTATATTCGCACCAGTTGTGACTATTGCATCAACAATTCCTGTATCTATCAAAGATCCAATTACATTTCGCATTCCACCTGGGATAAGCGCCCCAGCTAAACCAAGGAAGACGGTACAATTCCTATCTTTATACATGTCATATAACAGCTCAGCAGCTTGGCCTAGTCGTTTTCCTGTAAATCCGCAGCCATCTTTCATACGAACCAACAATTCATCTACAGTCATCCCTGGTTTGATTTCAACTTGGTTAATCTTTCTTAATTTCATGTTTATCATACCACTATGCTCTATAAGCCAAGCTACTGCTGTATCTAAATCAAAGAGTATTGAGAAATCGTTAATATGTCTTAAATCAATGATTAGAGAACATACTTAAAACGTGGAGCAGGAGCATATACCACTGTTTTTAACAATAATTATTGCTTACATCTTTTCCCAGCAGTGGTTTTAATACACGATAATGGTGAATTAGAACAGATAAGAACACGTCAAACATTTGAAGAGATGATCTATTTACTTGGAAAACAAAGGAAAAGAGAAAAATGCTCGATTCACCCTACAAATCTTTGGTTGAAAATTATATTTCGGAATTGGAGAAGAAGAAATATTCTATTGGAAATCTCCTTCGTATACGGCGAACATTGGGCAGATTTGGCACTCTTTTTATT
>JAEOTF010000496.1 GCA_016840025.1 Candidatus Hodarchaeota archaeon | reverse complement strand
CTTCTCTGCTTTGTTTTTCAGATATTGAAAACGTTTCATTGCATGATCTAGAAAATGTTGACCGAGTGAGAAGTCAGAATTGTTCATTACCATAAAATTACCCCGATTCCTGGTTCTGCTGGTTTTGGCTATTAATGGAGCTTTAATGCTTCCTGCTGTGAGATATGTCATATATTATTAAGGAATCGGATACTATCGATTGTTTCAATAGTTAATCACTATTAAATTCTCTATTCGTTTGAAATGGTCAACATTCTTTGTTACAACTGCAGAGATGCCATTAATTCTTGCAATCCCACCTATCATTCCATCTCGGAAATCAATAATCTGACCCTCTCTAGTTAATTTTCCCAGGATTTTTGCTGCTTCAATTGCTTCTTTTCTGGCAAATGAAAGGATTTGAAACTTTGTTAGTAGTTCTTCCAACCGTTTTTTTCTTTGTTTAAATAATTTATTATTGTTTTTGAGGATTTTGCTTGAATAAAGCCCTAAATATAATTCAAATACATTAATCTCTGTTGTATATAGGACTTCATCTGGATAACTGTCCAATAAGGTCTTTACTTCAGTTTTTTTTCTCAAACAATCTATTAAAAATGTTGTATCTGCTAAAATCAATCTTCCTCAACACTAAAAGGTTTGAATTTCTTTTGAAATCTTTTTATTGGATCAGTAAATTCTTTATATTCTTCCTCACTCATATCTTCCCATCCTTCTGTAGATTTAAGCCATTTGTTTAGATTTCCTGTAGTATAAGAGCGACAAAGCCTCGCAATCGTATCACCGAAGCTTTCTTGTGGAAGTTTTGCTTTTTTTAATAAATTATAAACTTCTTCTGTAACAGAAATAGTCTTTGATGCCATTTTTATCAACCTGTTATCTATATCTACATCTACATATAAATTATCAAATACAATCATTGATAATTTTTTTATTATTATTCCACCATTTTAGCCACTTTTCTCTACTTGTTTCTCGATTTTTCTTCTTTACTCCAGCGATAACGTGTCTTATCATATTTTTCTCAATGGATAAGCTAATAAACTGATGAGGAAATGCCCTATACTCTTAGAATCCAGTAGTGGGCTCATGGATAGGAAATCATGAAATTTCTTATTTTTACTACTGATTTTGAGATTGGTCTTCGTTAATTATTCCCTTGAAAAAGTCATCTAAGACTCTTATTGCCACAATCGTTCCTTGAACACACTCATTCCCGCCCACATATAATGAACAATTGACAGTTGTCCGTTTCGTTTCCATTTCTTTAACTTTAGCTCGTAAGATAACTGGTTCAATTGGTGTGGGATGTAGATAATTAATTGTCAATGATGCTGTAGCATATGCAATTATGGGCTCTGTTCCTATCTCGCGTCTTTCAACCCGGTACGCTGCTGCAATCGCCGTAAATGTAGAATGACAATCAATGATGGTAGCAATTACTCCCCCATTTAATATACCTGGAGCTGCCATGTGGAATTCTTGAGGTTGAAACCTGCAAACCGCCTCCTCTCCTTCCCAATAGCTTTTGATCCTGAAGCCTTGATCGTTATCGCGTCCACATCCCCAACATTGGTTAAAATAACCTTCTGTAAAATATTCTTGAAACGCTTTTTGAGCCATTATCAATTACTCTCCGAAGAAATCAATAACCGGTGAGAGAATGATCTTTTCTATCCAATTTGGTCATAAGGAAGAATTAATGGTATTTTTCTTTGTTGTCATTCCACCATTTTAGCCACTTTTTTCTGCTTGTTTCTCGATTCTTCTTCTTAACTCCAGCGACAAAAAAACCACCCTTACCCAATTCACGTTTAATTAGGTATATTTGGCCGGTATGTCCTAAGAAATGTAGAGCGATTCTTTGAATTAATTCATTTACCGTTTCAGCATTACTTTTATCATTATTTTCCGGTAATTCATTGAATTTTTCTTCTGGTAAATTATAAAGATAATTAATACTTGTTTTAGAGAATTCAAGAAAAGTGTCGACTAACTCTTTGTAGGAGACAGGAAATTTACTTTCATTTTCTCTTTCTACTCCCGAAGTGAAATAATCTCGGAATTCTTGACTGAGTTCTCTTTTTCCAAGGCATAGATAATTGAAAATAGAGTCCATGTGCGCTGTCAGGTGCCCGATAATCCACCTAATAGGATTATGTTTCGGTGTTATTTGTTTCTCAAAATCTTTCGGCTTCAGTCTAAAAAAAGCTTTTAAGACATTCCACTCAGCAATTTCAAAGGTTTCAATCGCGAACGTCTTTAAATCCATCATTATCGCTTTCCCCTGTATTTTATTTTCCACTCTTTAATTGACGTCTTCAGCAACATCGCAAATCATCCCAAAGCTAAATTAGTGGGCTTTCCTGCTGATTTTCACTAAATTTAAGGTTCCATTTATTTCCGAAAAAAACGAAAATTACAGCACGAGTCGCCATCTGCAATAGTTTCGGTTCGTTCAAATTTGACCCATTTTTCTACATTTCTAGCAAGAATATAATCATATTCACAGAGAATGGGTCCCAATCCAGGACGGTCGTTATCTTTAAAGAACTCAAAGTAAAAGCACCTTTGAATGTCAAAGCCAAACTCTTGGTCATTATCTTGGACAACTTTGAGTTGAAAATACTTATTATCATAAAATTGCTTATTTCCTGATTTTGCTGCTTCTACATAAGTCTCCCAAGGTGTTTCGCTTGATTCGAGTTGCTGCTGCTGTTTATTTAAGAGCTCCTGCAACATAATTTCGTAAATACCTAAGACATGACTTTTGAGGTCCTCAAAGGAAACATTTTGCTCCTTAAGGGTGTCGTCAAGTGCCATCACAAAAATTGGGTTAATTCCATGGAAATTACTTAAATCATCAGACATTTTATCACTATTTTGCTTGAATAGTTCATTAAACCGTTTTTCAAACTTTTTAGACATTCTCTTCCCCTGATCTGACCCAAATTCTTGTTCAAAGTGATTTTTGGTTAGTAGAAAGAAGTAGGGAATGATTTGGTCACTTGTAGCCATTTTTATAACCTCTATTTTGGTCAAATTCAATCAATATAAGAAGATTTTCAATTAACAATGCGCGTAATTGCGTCGATAAATAAAAAGAAATGCTATATGACGATAATAGTTAAAAGAATCCAAAAGACAATTCAAATTATTGAAAAAGGGGATAAATTTTTCCGCAATAGAGGAAATTTCTGATTGAATCCTCAGAGTTTCTTCGCTTAATTAGATTTTAAAGTCAGGAATTGATGTTTATTGATTTACGAACTAAGAAAAACAGAGTGCCACAAGATTCGTCATATTTTCAAGGAATTAAACTATCAAGTCTCAATTCCCTCAGTGATTGATGGAACCTCTTCAGGTAAAATATGGGTGGATGATATTGCTGGACCAACTTGTGCGTTGCTGTCTTCTCCAGAGGGGTTCTTTCTAGCTGGGAATTCCAAAAACGATAGTTTCAACCAAGCTCTTAGAGATCTGTTTTTAGAGATTATCCAAACCAAAAAAAACCCGATAACTGATATAAACTACCTATGGTTTTACATCTCATCTGATGAATGGAAAAATGAGTTTGAAGTGATTTTTCCTACACGAAAACCCTTGGTAGTTAATCGTATTCATTACGTTTGTGAAGAATTGGCGATCGATTGGAAAAACGAGCTTCCCCCTGATTTTAAAATCCATCGTATCGACAAACATCTAGATTTGAGTCAGCTAGTTATTCCAGAAGATGTAAGAGAATGGATAGGAAAATCACTCCCTTTTTTTATCGAAAGAGGGTTTGGCGCCTGTATGAGTCATAAGAATAAAGTAATCGTTTGGAGCACGGCAGATTGTGCGAGCGGTCAAGAATGTGAGGTTGGTATTTTCACTAGTGAGGATTATCGGCGGAAAGGTCTTGGTTCTATAACAGTTGCAGCAGCTGTTGATTTTAGCTTCTCAGATGGTTATATAAGAGTCGGATGGCATTGTGAGGACCATAACTACGGGTCAATTGGAGTTGCTAAGAAGGTAGGATTTGTCAAGGAGAGGGATTATATTCAGTACATTTGTATGTTTGAAGAAGCTACCCATTTAGCTGAAATGGCAATGAGATTGTTCTATGAAAATAATATGGAAGAGGCAGGGACTGTTTTTGAGGATGCATTCAGAAAAGGTGAGGTGCCTTTCTGGTTTTATTATCTCGCAGCACGTGTACAAGCCACAACAGGAAACAATGCACTAGCGTTAGCTAGACTAAAAACTGCTGTCGTTAAAGGTTGGAATAATTTAGAACATATGGAAACGTGTGAAGAGTTCAAAATTCTACAAACTACAGAAGAATGGCAGAACATCCTTAAGCTCATTTCTAATCTATAGGATTGAATAAAAAAACTGAACCAACTTTTTCTACCGAAATAAATTATCTCAAATACTGTGAGTAATATCCAACTCTTTCAGTAAACGATTTATTCGTAAATTTCGCCTTTTATCTGTCGTCATTCCATGTAAATAACTATCTAAACTATCAACGTCCTTAACTAGCTCCGCTAGAGGGTCATTTGTAACAGTTATTTTATCACTATGGTCTCTTATTGCTTTTATAATATGCTCAACTTCATCCTCAGTAATTATTGGTAATTTTGATTGCCATTTCTTATTGTATTCGGTAATAATCTCTCGTATATACTTTTCTCCTCGGATACCATGATCTTTAGTTAGTCCTGTGTGAATTGTGTAGATATCGTGAAATGCACAGGTCAAACCCGCAAGCTCGGGATCAATCCCTCGTTTCAATGCGATAATTTTCGCTAATTGGGAGGTGGAATACATATGCTTAGTACTCCATGAAATAGGCACAAATCTACCATTTAAATCTAAACTTCGCATTCTTTTATCAATTATAGATAATATCCCATTAAGTCGCCACACAGGAAGCCCTAAACGACCATCAGGAGGCACCCAAGAATAATCATCATTCAAAAATCTCACCATCGAATACAATAAAGACATCAAAATCAAAAGAATAAATGGATTATCAACCTTTAATTTCCAGTAATTTTTTTAATTGTCAAGTTGGGATTCCAATAATGATAATTGAAACAATAGAAGCTAAAACAATAGCCAAAAGGACAACTATTGATGATTGGTGGTGGAGTGAAGCTTCAATGAATCCTTATCGCGGCTGTTGGCATGATTGCATTTATTGTGATGGAAAATCCGAAGGCTATCACATTCATGAGGATTTTGGTACAAGAATAAAAGGTAAAAGCAATGCTCCACAATTGTTTGCGAAATTTCTACAGAAACAAGGCTTTTTCCCTATTCATAAAGAGAAGACATCGACCTTAGTGGATTTTTTCCCGAGTACAAGAGAGAGAGTGGCGAAACAGCAACCAGGCAAATTCATCGTAAGTATTGGAGGAGGAGTATGTGATGTTTACCAAAAACCTGCTGAAAAGAAATTAAACATCACCAGAAAACTACTACAAGTCGCCTGTGATTATAATTTTCCTGTCCAATTACTGACCAAATCGAATCTGGTTTTGAGGGATATCGATTTACTAAAAAAACTCCCTTATGCAAATGTTTCCTTTTCTATAACCTTAGCTGATGCACATGACCAAAAGAATATTGAACCACGGGCAAGCACAACACCAGAGCGATTTGACGCGATAAAACAGCTACGTGAAGAAGGAATTCATGCTGGTGTCCTTTTTCTTCCTGTCTTACCATGGATAGGGGATACAGACGAAAATATGGATAGTATTTTTTCGCAGGCAGAAGACGTAGCCGCTGAGTATGTTGTTGTAGGTGGACTAACTCTAAAACCAGGTCGTCAAAAAGTTGGTTTTTTCCAAATGTTACAGGAGAACTATCCCACCCTTCTTCCTAAATATGAAATCCTTTATGGCAATAATGATAGATGGGGGAGCCCTGATCATTCGCAAATCAAAGAGTTGAACTTAGAAAACGCAACAGTAAAAGCCTTTGAAATAAGTAAAAATTATAAATTACCCTTACGAATGCCTCGATATCTACCAGAAGGACGAATAAAAAACAATCTAAGAATTTCAACCATTTTATTCAGAATTGCATATTTTAAAACACTTTACCCCCCTATTTGGCGATTTACATCTGATTTCAGAAAAGCTGCAGTATATATTGACACTTACTCCTGTGATCTTCATGAAATAAGTAAACAAGAATTGAATAAACTTCCAATTCCAAAGAAAGTTATGCCTTATGTCATTGAACTCCTTGAAACAGGAGAATGTAGACTTTTAAGGACAATAGGGGAAGATCAAAACCTATTTTATGAGTAATGCTTTTTCACAAGCATATTATTTCTTTGATCTTCTAAAGGATACTACAGTAATAATTAAAATCAAGAGTACGACCGACGAAAATCCTGGAGAATCCGAAGGTTGGGCTGTAGAACTGGTAGGCTTTTTTGTTGTGGTTTCGATGGCAGGTTCAGACGTGGTGTTTCTTAAAGCTTCTAAAAACCCTTTAACAGCAGGTTTGGGGTCATAGTTCGTATCGAAAAGAAGTGGCCAATCTGATCTGTTAAAACAGTGAGGAATCCATGAGTCCTTATCAGAAACACCCCAAAGAGTGAGTCCAGTAAGTTTTGAAGATTGCAGAAACAAACTAACCACGTCGAAATATCTTTTCTTTTGTTCTTGAGCTAGTTCATTTGTTAAACTAGAATGTATTTCCTGAGAATTCATGGAGATGTCCAATTCAGTTATCTTAAGTTCCAAATCTAATTCTTCAATTTTATCTATCGCGCCTTGCATTTGGTTAAGAGATGGCCATTCATTCGTGATGTGCATTTGAAACCTAATACCATGGATTGGGACACCTTCTGCTTTAAGGGAAGTGATCATACTCACAACAAAGTCAAGTTTTGGTGAGTTCTCAGACAACGAATAATCATTATAGAAAAGTTTTGCTTCGGGGTCTGCTTCATGAGCCCATCTGAAAGCATATTCAATGTAATCAGAACCTATATTTTCAAACCAGATCGTGTTTCGATAGCCAGATCCATCATCCCTAACTGCTTCATTGAGGACGTCCCAGCTTTGAACCCTACCTTTATAACGTCCTACAACAGTCTGAATATGTGTTTTCAATAATTTTATCCAATCTTCGGAAGACCCAGAGTATGAATCTACCCAAGTAGGGAGTTGACTATGCCAAACTAGAGTATGTCCATGGATACTCGTATTAATCTGCTCTGCGAAGTTAACGATCAGATCAGCATTTATCCAGTTGTAATCTCCTTGTAAAGGAACTAAAGGTCCCATTTTCATAGCATTTTCTGGTGTTATTGAGCTAAAGTGATGGGCAACAATATTTCGATATTGTTGATTATACCTCAGAAGATTGGAATCTACTGCCACCCCTATAGGGATATCCGACACTGAGCGGAGTGTTTGATTAAGGTTGTCTGTGTAGTCGGGATCGACATAAAGGTCGCTATTTGATTTTTCTATTGACTCACCTATGTGCCCTATGCTCATTATAGGGATTAAAAGTATGGGTAAGAGCACGAAACATCTAGGGTTTTCATTGATCATTTTACCCACTTTGATAGCTCCACACAGAATGTATCAAACTTGAATCTATCTCCTTTCTTTTTCTTAGAATTTACCGATACAAGGGAATTATAACCTCTCTTAAACTATTAAGTATACTATTGTAGTCTACATCCCTCAAATCAGTGGTATCGAAGGTTATAAGTCTTCCTGGAATTTTTAAAGGCTTTTGAGCTTCGAGAATATCTTTTTCTTTCATTTCCTGTTCTGTTAATTGATCAGAATGCCCTTGATGCCTTTCTTTTGTATCTGTTCGCATTAAAAAACGTTTGAAAAGGATCTTTGAATCTGTTATACAATGAAGCTGAATTACGTCACAGGGATGTTTGTTAATGATCTCCTTGAGACTTTGACAACTAATACCCTGCTTGAAATTTGATTCAGCGATCACCGATTTTCTTGCGGAAAGTTGTACCATAATTAGGTGAAAAAGGATATTGATACTTGCCTTACCTAGTTTGCGGGACCATGCTAGGTCTTTTGTGCCCAACTCATCAAATAGTCTTTCTTTTATGTTGTCCTTTGAGATTAAAGGAATATCAAAACTTCTGGAAATTCTTCTGGCAAGTGTTGTCTTCCCCGTCCCTGGTAATCCTGAGACAACAATTAGAAGAGGATTTGTCATAGCATTCCCATAACGCTTTCCAGCCTGCGTTCTAGCCAGGATGGTAGAGTATATCCAAAATAGATGGCTAATAAGGCTGTGGCAAGACCAGTTCTAGCGATTATTACCTGTATTGCGTCTAAAGTAAACAACCCATCGAATATCGCGAGAAATCCAAATAACCCGTATCCCAAAGCCAGCAGTCCTGCCTTCATGCGAACTTTAGAGGTATCTGCATTTTTATATACGAATATATACAAGGGTGTGATGAAAAACAGGGTAAATAGGATATAAACAGCGATCGTTATTCTAACAATACCTGTATAACTCCCTTCTCCCAGCCCCGATTCTTCATGGATCTTATAATCAATGTGCTCCTCTGTCTGAATATAAGCTGCAAATAGACACGCCAAAGCAAGAATTATCATTATTACTAAAACTACACTCAATTTTTTAGCGTATTGTCGTAACATTTGCATCGTGGAGAATACAAGGAAAGGACCAATGCATGATAAGGCTGTGAGTGTAAGCCAAGCATAAGCAACCTCTCCCAAAGGATCTTCCCCTGCTAAGACTAAGAAGAAGGAGATTGAGGTCCCTACCCATGTCAATCCCATGGAAAGCAATAAGAACATGACACCAAGAATTGCCGTGTTACGAGTTTTTCCATATCTTATCGCAAGCAGAATAGTCGTAATTAGACCAGTACACACGATCAATAACGAAGAAAGCCCCATGGCATAAGTATAGAACGTTATATCACCCATTGGAAAATACACCCTTTTCTACCAATTATAAGACCCTATAAATAGAATTTTGTTATTCTTTTTAGTGGGAGAATAAATAGTAATTAAGCTATATCTATTTTAACTCTTCATTGACTATTCAAAACTATGGAAAATTATCCTTATCGTATTATTTGTTTGTCATTAACGTTAACAACTGCAAGTTATTTGTTAGGATCGCTTATTTTTTACTTCATTGCTCCCCTTTTTGGGCTTTTGTACCTAATATTATGCGGTTTGACAATATTAGTTGCATTGAAATTCCGCTGTACCCACTGTTACTACTATGGAGCATGGTGTAGCTTTGGTTTTGGAAAAATAAGCAGCTTAATCTTCAAGAAAGGTGATCCTAACGAGTTTAAGAATCCCCAAAAAGTTATTCCTACAGCAATTTTGAGTTTTGGAACCTTATTACTCCCTTTTATTGGTATTGGGGGTCTATTGCTAACAGATTTTTCATTATTCCATTTATCCTTGCTAGTAGCTTACGTTTCGATAGGAATTGCTCCCAACTTTCTGATTAGAGGAAAACTATGTGAGCTTTGTGAGCAAGGAAAACTAGGGTGTCCTTCTTACGAACAGATGATGAAAGGTAAAAAAGAGAAGTAAATCGTTTATGGGATTATTAGTAGTCCCATTGGTAAAGTACAGATTTGAAAAACTATTTCACTAGCCAATGAATCCTATGATAAGTAAAAACTGTGAGGTTGCGCTTAATCATAAGTGCTTAACCAAAAAAAAAGAAGATTACAATGTCTCTTTTACTTGGTCTTGAACTAATCGACTGTATACGACTTGGAACAGCTATCTTAGCGGTCATCCCAGCTGTTATCCTAAGAAACTACTACATTAAAACCCGAATGACAGATTTCATTCTTGTAATTGGCATTTTTATAACCGGAGCTCTTAATCTTATTTCAGCGGTTCTAATACCAACATTTTACCCATATAACAGCTTCTACCTTCTTATTTATCTTCTAATATTCATCCATGCACTTCGCGTAAAGTGGCAAAAACCTCCTCCTGTTCTCTTATATATTGGGGTCCTAGGGTATTTTGGTATAGAATCCTTCATACTTCTTAATCAATTCTTTTCTCATGACTTTATTAACATACTTCTAAATATTTATCGAATTTATGCATTAATCCTGTTATTCTGGGTCTACTCAACAACCCCACGTATTATTGCTGATGAACGGATAGAAACAACAAGAAATCTGTTTCTTATCGCTGCAATTCTTCATTTCATCTATCCAATTCTTCGCATAGGAAATCTCACCTCCTTTTGGACCTTAGATATTAATGTTGGTTTTTTATTTGATCTCTTTTCATTGGCTGTTATAGCATATATTTTTGTTCGTTATCCCGAAACGGCTGTACTTTCTCATGCCCAGTTTCTGAGAATAGTTGGCTTATATGAAAAAATTCAATCGTTAAAATCAGCGAAAGAGGTAGAAGAAATGGGGATGTCTTCATTTATTGAGTATATCCAAAAAGTCAGACAGGAAGTATTACCGAATAACGAATCAAACTAATCGGGAATAAACCCTATTGTCATTCAACAATTAGTTGAAAAAAGGAGAAATTGTAGTTGGCAATTAGCTAGTATTGGGGTGTGGAGAGGAAGAGGCTTGAGGAGTCTGATGTTGCCTTCTTCCTCTCTCGCTTGGAGAGTTGGGTGACCTAGAAGCATTATTGGAATGATGAGGTTTTCTTACGGGACTCCCACAGTTTTTACAAAATGAAGTGTTTATCGATACTTTGTTTCCGCATCTATAACAATATTGGGTCAGTGATGGTTTAACTGGCTCTTTTGGTGTAACATCAGCCAGTTTGTCCATCACTAACGTTGGAGGTTTGGAGACCGTTTGTGGCGGAGGACTTTTATTTACTGGAGCACCACATTTTCTGCAAAATGAAGATCTCGGCAAAAGTGCATATCCACACCTATTGCAATGCTTTGCCGCTGATGGTTCTTTCGGTTGTACTACATTGGGTTGGGTGGATTCTGGTTCAATCGGCTTTGACTCTACTCTCCCATATTCTGAAGACTCTTTTACATCGCTTTTTTGACTCTCTTCTTTCATAGACTTTGATTCTTCGATTTCAACCTTTGGGGTCTTTTCTCCTGGTGATTTCAGTTCTTCATTTACAGGTTTGGTCGTTTCTACTTCCGCAAGTGGACTTAATTCTCCTCCCACAGAATCTGATTCTTCTGTTACAGTTTTTGAGGGTTGATCTACGGATTTTGATTCTACAGCTTCAGGTTGGGTTAATTCTTCTACCACAGATTTGAGTGGATCTCCCATCATATACTCTGGTTCAACTACCATGGGTTGGAGAGTTTCTTCTTCTACACTATTTAGTGGTTCTGTCACTAATCCTGCTGATTTTGAGACTGTTTGCTGCGGAGATGGTTTTTTTACTCGAGCTCCACATTTTTTGCAGAATAGATCATCTATTAAAAGTTCATTTCCGCACCTATCACAATTTCTTACCACAGAAGATACTTGTGACTTTTCTGTGAGGGGTTTAGTGGGTTTAAGAACCATTTTTTGTGGGGAATTCTTTCTAACTAAAGTCCCACACTTTTCACAGAATAAAGAATCAGGAGAGAGCGTATGACCACATTTATAACAATATTTGACCATTTTTTCATCTATCCCTCGTATAAGAGTAAAGAATTAATGACCATATCAAACTGACTGGTCTCAACTGGTTTACTAAGGTAAGCATCAGCTAATACCCCATAAGTCTGAAAAATAGAGGATTGGGTCTCTGAGGCGGTAAGAATTACAATAGGAATGTCTTGTAATGAAGGATTACATCTAATTTTCGCTAAAAGCTCAGCACCTTTCTTTGTAGGTAGACTCAGATCAATTGCGATCAGATCTGGACGAGGGGTAGTAGCATATCCATCTTCTTGCTGGAGAAGTCTCATTACTTCTTCAGTATCAATTTCATGATCGATTAACAAAACATCCGCAGATAGTTGTGTTTGAATGCTTTTTTTTGCCATTTTTTCTTTGATTGGTTTATATAACATATTGGTCACCACTATAGTGGTTACTATTGGGGGTTATATAAAAAACTTACTAGTGAATTTCTCCGCACAAACATAATGTCAGAAAAAAAGCCTAAATTGAAATTCTGCATATAGAACATGGTAAAAATCAATAATTATGGATAAATATCAAAGTTTTTCCAATTTTGGAAATATTTCCAGTTTTGGAATTACTGTTTTGCTTTTTATGACGACCTAACACCGATGACCTAACATTAATGACCTAACCTTGAGGTGTGTTATATGAAAAAAACAACCCTATTAGTGGTTGGAAGTCTTGTTGTGGCTCTTTTTCTGAGCATTAGCACAATAGGTTATGTAATTTCTCAACCAAATAAGGAAAATATAGTAATTCACGAACTTGGACAGTTTGACACGGGTGGGAAAGCAGTTTATATCGAGGTAAGAAACGATATTGCATACGTGGTGGATATAGCCGAGGATAATCCAGGGGGCTTAATTATCATTGATGTTCACGATCCTACGAACCCTCAAAAACTAGGACAACTTCAGGATGGTAGTATCCCTCTTTCATTAGATGTTGAGGGATCATTTGCTTTTATAGCCGATAAAGAAGATGGATTTGAAATCATTGACGTTTCAACCCCTTCTAACCCTGTTTTATTGACTAGATATGGTGATGGAGGATATACTGTAGACGTAGAGGTCATAGGGGACATTGCTTTCGTAGCAGATTTTTCACGTGGTCTGGAAATTCTCAATATTAGTAATCCGTCTTCTCCCTCTATGATAAGTCGATATTCGCCTGGAGGAAGTAGTGTTGCTTCATATTTTTTTATTGTGGATGATCTCCTATATTTAACAGATCACTATAGTTCGTATACTGGATTGATAATCCTAGATATCAGTGATCTTTCTCAGCCAGTTGAAATAGGAAACTATTATGAAGCTCAGGTAGATCTTTGGAAACCCTTTGTTGAGGGAGATTATGCCTATTTTGCGAACCATGCTGCAGATGCGGGGGAATTGATAATATTAGATGTGAGTGACCCGTCTAATATCCGAAAAGTGGGCGAATATGACGAGGGGGCTGCGGTATTTCAAATATATGTTGAGGGAGATCTGTGTTTTCTTGCAGATTGGTACGGGTTTGAAATCCTGAACATTAATGACCCAACTAATCCTACGAAAATAACTCAATACTGTGATGGTGGTCATGCATCGGATCTTAAAAAAATCGATAATCTTGTCTACGTGGCGGATCGAGATGATGGCTTAGAGATTCTCGAGATCGAGGGATTATCAGAGAAAACTACTACTTTAAGTTCTTCTACAGCAACAGATTCTCTAAGTTCTATAGAGGAAGATAAAGAGTCCCCAAGTTTTGAATTATTTTTGGTCTTTTCTGGAATTTTCGTACTTTTTCAGATAAGGGCAAAGCGAAGGAAGAACTAAGTGAGGAAAGAACTTTTCTCTTCTACCTTCCAGCATTTCACGAGAAATTAAAAAACTAAAATACCCAAGTATCGGTACAACAGCCTCTAATGACTCTTCTCCCGATACCTCCTAATTGATTATGTATGAAATAGCATAATAACTACTTTATCCAAGTTCAAAATAGAAAGAAGCTATGAAAGGTCAAGGTAAAACGCAACTATTAGTCCCTCTTAGCCTCTTCGTTTTTTTAATTCTAGTTGTACCCACTCCAAGTGTAATTCTTAGCACAACTGAGCATAGGATCCTTTATCAGTATAACCAGAGTCCAAATAAAACTAATCTTCCAAAAAACTTTGAAATATGCCATATTCTGAAGTCCTCTAATTATTCCCTACACAATCATACATTACAACCTTCTCAAATAACGCATAATTCATCACAGAACAAGAATTTTCGATCAGTTGGATTTCAACGAACCTTCTGGACCTATGATTATACAGCTTCAGAATACTATGAACTAAATGCAACTATACTCGCAATAGGAGTATATAGCTATGTTTTCATGCAAAATAGTTGTATAACAGAACTAGGAGAATCAGTTGCGATTTGGCAAGCAGAAACCATACGTGATGAATTTGATAGCACAATTTATCCCCGTGTCACCGACTTAGCTGGTCATCCCAATGGAACATTAGGGGATATCGATGGAGACCCCAGAATTATTATATTACTCTCCCGTAATCCTGTAGCTTACTATTCTGAGCGTAATGAATTCGTATTGGATTATTCTAACCAATGTGAGATGTTTTATATGTACTATAGATTTTATAACCAGAATTGGAGATTAGCTGTAACTGCACATGAATTTCATCATCTTATTTGGTTTAACAATGAAATGGATGAACCTCCATTCACCTTAGAAGCTTTAGCTCAATATGTTATGTATCATGCAGGCTACTTAGCACCCTATGATAATCTCGCTCCACAGGTAAGTAATTTTCTTTCACATCCAGATAACTCACTTCTATATTGGAATAGTGACAGTACGGATGATTACGGAAGCGCATATTTGTTTGCATTCTATATTGCCGAACACTATGGTGTTGACATCCTACGAGACCTGATAAAAGAACCAACTGATGGGCCTCAGGGAATTGAAGCTGTTCTACAAGCAGCAGGCTATAATATCACGTTTAATGAACTTTATTTGAATTGGATCACAGCTCTAACAATTGATAAGATAGGATTTCATAGCAATCTATATGGCTTTGAGAATATAGACGCCAAAATTACACAATATGAGGTTGTTGATAAATTCCCACTTCTTAATGAAACAATTTCACTTCGATACTATGGCTTCCATATCCATAAATTGGATTCTTTACCTGATAAATTTACGGTTCAAATTAGAAAATCCTCAAATCAGACAATAGGTGTCTCCCTTGTGCTACATGATACTATAGGATGGCACGTACACCAAAATATACACGATGAAGCGGATAATGTATTTATTGATAATTTAACAGGTCTTTCTATTGATATCGCATATCTCATTACTAGTTATATCTCAAACGACACACCGCCACCAACTGAATACGGCCTCGGTCCTTCTACGGATATCGAAATCTCTATAATTGAGACCCCTATATCTACAACAAATGAAACAGATACTCATAATACGGAGATAAACACTAAAAATTCTTCAGTTTTAGTACCAGGATTAGAAGGAATCACTGCTTTTGCTCTTTTCGTAATATTGCTCCTTCGGCGTCAAAAAAAGAAAAGGCTAATAAAACTGCTAAGGTTCTAGATGAGTCAGAGTTGAAAATTACTTCTCAAGTTGCTGGAGAGTTAAACGGATAGTAGCAGTAGCGAAATAGTGTCATCCTCGGGTTTTGAGGTGATTTTAATATTTTTAGGAATATTCTCATTCATATTGCTAAAAGTGACGGATTCAAGGAGAGTTTAACAAAATCACTGGGCTTTCAATGCCTTATCAAAGGCATCTAGTCTGCTAAGAGTCATTTGAATCCTCCTCATCGGCTAAACTTGCAGAAATACCATCAAGTTTATTACCTCATCATTTTATTACCCAATGCAAAATTAAGTCAAACGTAGTTTTGAAAGAAATTATCGTTGGAGATGAATCCCAATTATCTATGGTGGCGGTGTATCAGTGGGGATTGCCCTGAAAGATGGGGTGGTACTCGGCGCGGAACGACGATACGCCTATGGAACACTAATCCAGTCTCATGGTATTGCAAAGGTCTTTCCGATTACCTCGTCTGTGGGAATAGCCTCAACAGGGTTCTATGCAGATCTTCAGCAATTCGTGCGTTTATTAAAGACGTACAATACTCTTTACCAATTAGATGAAGAGCGTGAATTAAGCGCAAAGTCTATAGCCAAGGTATTAAGTAACGCTCTCTTTTCATCCCGTTATTGGCCTCAATATGTGGAACCTATTATTGGTGGATATGATTCATCTGGTAGCTACCTTTTTGCACTAGGGCCATGGGGGTCTATTATGGAAGATACATTCGCTGCTACAGGCACTGGTGCAATGGTTGCTTTAGGTATTCTTGAAGAGGGATACAGAGAAACCCTCTCAATTAAAAAGGGAGAAGAACTTGCAGTACGTGCAATAACTAGCGTGGTTCGTCGTGATGCTGCTAGTGGTGAAGGAGCAGATTTTCTGACAATCACCCGTAATAAAGTCAACCAATTCCAAAAAATTCCTCTCGAATGAAGAACAACTTCATCTCGACTATCTGCAAATAACAAGATGAAGTATATCAAAAGAAACAAGTGAGAAAGAAAATTGGTAGCAGATCCTGTTCCGTCCATTGTACTTCTACCCCCATCCGCTGAAAAAACTTTCAGAGCGTTAATTCTAAAAAATACTCCTGAAGAGAGCTGTGCCTTACTATTTGGAACAAACATGGGTTACTCAATTGATGTGACAAATATTGTTACCACCGAGAATATGGATCACTCCACTGTAAGTTTTTCAATTGACCCCGAATTTATCTACTCCCAAATCCTTTATTTTGAAAAGAAAGACCCACCCCTGTCATTAATTGGTATCTTCCACTCCCATTTACAAGGAACAAATCCTTCCTCAAAAGACAGGGAATTCATGCGACTTTGGCCTGTTGTCTGGGTTATTGGTTCACTTGTCAGTAATGAGTTAGTACTTAACGCATATTTCCCAAAACTAGATGATTTTGAGGAAGTACAAATACAAGTGAGTTCTTGATGCTAATTTTCTTCTGTACAATACAGTGATATTATGGGTGAATTATTCTAATCTTTCAAGGGGACTTCGAGGATATTCTTCAAAACCTTTTGGAGGTTATAATGTATAATGATGAGGTTAGTCACAGTCCACCTACCGATAGAATTTCTTGAGGGATTAGACGAGTTAGTACGTCAAAAAAGATATCCTAATCGTTCTGAAGCGATTCGTGTTGCAGTTAGAGACCTACTTAAGGAAGAACTGTGGTCTGTCCGATTACTTGCTGCAACTGCTCAGAGATAAACCTATTCTCTCTTAAAAAGCCAATTTCTCGAAAATACCCCAATGAAAGACGCCTAACAGTTTGACGTCTTTCTCTCTCGTTTATTAATCCATTTTCAGAAAAAATGATTCGCCATCTGTGAGTAACAACCTTCCCTCGTATTGTTCCCGTTATTATAGGTATTTTTTGAATTCTGCGCCCATATATTCAGTAAGTGCCTCTTTATTGCCTATTTTAATTAATTTCTCTGAACCGCGCTCTTCATCTATGTTTGTAGGTTTTATTATTACTATCCATGTTTCATAGGGCTCATCATTAAGGATAGTAGGCTGATCACTCAGCGTCTCATTTATTTGAACGATCTCTGCTGTGAATGGGCTCTTAATCACTCCAATCCATTTGCCTGTCTCAATGGTCGCTAATGTTTTTCCTTGTTTGACCGTATTACCTACTTTTCGGCTACGAATGCTGAGAATTTTGCCTGCTTGGATTACAGTCCATGAATCAACGCCGATCTTGAAAGTACTATCGTCCTGTGGTAGAGCCCATGTGTGCCCAGGATCCTCTGTCCAATAATAACGGTCTAATGGGAATTCATACTCAATATCCCCTGTGAGCTTTAATATCTCGGTCATGGGAGATCTTCCTTTTCTTCATCTTTGTCTTTCGAACAATGAATCTTTTTTTTCGACCGTACTTTTAATGCTTCTTCTCTTTTCTTTCCTTTCCAACAAAATGAAACTAACAGTGAACTACCCCCCCCTAAAGGACGGGGCTTCCTACGAGTCCGCTGAACCGCATCCAACTTTTATTGGACAGGGAAACTTTCGTTTTACCGTTGGCTGTCTGTCGTAGAAAACCCTTCCATTGAGTGAAGAAGGATTCCTCGTTCACAGAGGGTTCGTGCAATAGGTTCTCAAACCGATCTTGGAT
>JAEOTF010000495.1 GCA_016840025.1 Candidatus Hodarchaeota archaeon | reverse complement strand
GCCTACCAGTAATACCTTGAACAATGAGGTTGGTCGTCTTATCAACTAGGATTCCCAACTACTATACTTCCATTGAAAGAGTTACAGCTCTTTTTACTGCCTCATCCATCGACGTGAAAACGTGGAAACCTCGGGAAATGAGTATATCATTTCCTTCTTTTTCGTTTGTACCAGAGAGCCTTATAACAATAGGTTTGTCAATTTTCGCCTTTTGATGGGCAGCTATTATTCCATTTGCTACATCATCGCATCTAGTTATTCCCGCAAAAATATTTACAAGAACAACTTTTACATGAGCTTTTTCGATAGCCGTTTCTAGAGCTTTCTTCATATTTTCAGAGGATATTCCGCCTCCAATATCAAAGAAAAAAGCGGGTCTTCCTCCATAGAATTGTATCATGTCTAACGTAGCTAAAGTAAGGCCTGCACCATTTCCTATGACTCCAATGATACCATCTAACTCGACAATGGAAAACGGTTCTTCCATAATTTTCCTTTCCAGATGTCTGTGTAGCGCGTCATCATCGATATCTATTAGAGCGTCAACAGCAACGATTCTGTCATCTTTTGTAACCATTAAAGGATTTGCTTCAACAACCTCCGCATCATACTTTCTAAATATTTCATAAAGCTTCATTACGGCCTTTGTTGTTTCTACTAACAATTTGCCTTTTAAACCTATTTTTTTTGCTTCAGCCCTTATTTGATATTGTCGAATTCCAGATAAAATATTGACTTCAAGAGAAGAAACCTTTTCTGGAGAAGTATTTACAATTGATTCTACATCTATTCCCCCTTCAGAAGAGATGATTATAATCGGTTTTCCCTTCGTTCTATCGATTATAATGCTTACATAAATCTCCCTTACTGCTTCTATTTTCTCCTCTACTAGGATTTGATCAATCTTTTCTTGCATATGTCTTAATCTTAAAAGCTCCTTGACTTGTAACTCTACTTCTTCAGCCGTATTAACGAAGCGGACTAGTCCTGCTTTTCCTCTGCCCTTTGTCAATGTTTGCGGTTTCAAAACGACTTGATGCCCAATTTGCTCTATGGCTCTTTTAGCTTCTGGAATATCTCTCACAACAATGCCAAGAGGAGTTAGAATTCCATGTTGACTAAATATGGCTTTTGCCTCGTATTCATGTAATTTCAATGAGAAAAGCCGCCTAACTCCTAGATTCTAAGGTGGTAGCATATTCAAATCCTTTTTCGAGGGCCATAATATTTGTACCCACTGTTCCCCCGGGGACACTGTTTAGTATAGCCTTTTTTAAAGCCCTTTGGGATACCAATTTTGTTAAACCTGCTACTGCTCCAAGCATTATAATATTTGCAATTATACTTTTACCAATTAATTCCCTCGCAATGCGTATTGCGCGCGCGCTAGAACCATATGTTTACAAAATTTTAGACAGATTAGACATCCCTTACATAAATCTCCATTAATAAGTACTCTTTTCAAAGCATCACGCTCGTATTGCGCACCAGCTAACTAGCTAAACCAAGACAGGTACAATAAAACGAGGAAAGAAATAAAAGACTTCCTAGGAATAAAACTATATTAAAGCAAATGATGAATCTATGTAAATTATCAACTAAACTTCACTCATTTTTTAGTGCGCGCTAGATATTTAAAAAATAGTGCATTCTCCATAAAACACATAAACAATTCTAACCAACATTCTATTTGTTACTCATTAAACAATGAGGTACAATCATGCTTAAGGCTCTCAATAAATATGAAATAGAAGTAGCCCAAAGAGAGGGATACATGTGCGAACATCTTCTCTGCTTGTATTCAACTGTCGCTTATAAAACAGAACTATTCAATGACAATTATCCAGTTTTTACAAGCAAATATGAGGAGGCAGATGTCGTACTATTTGGTTTAAAAAAAGATCAAGAAGACAGATTGAAATGCGTACAATATTTATCAAAAATGCCTATAAAAACACTCAACATAATTACTCCTGAACTCTTGAATAACCTCCCAAATACCACGCTAACGTATTCTGTTTTAGACTATCATATCAATGTAAATCAGTTTGATATTGACTTGAAAGGAAAAAAGTATAAAAGTATTCGATACAGGATTAATCAAGCAAACAAAAGCGGCTACTACGCAAAACTAAGCAAGAATTTTGGCTCAAGCCACATATATATTCTTTCTAGACACATGACCCGTCGAAAATACGATGCTTGGGATTTTGAAGAAATGCTATCTTTAGAAAGATTCTTAAGAGAACACAATCATGGAATGATGATGGAAGTATATAAAGACGACAAACTAATTGGTTTTGATATTATCGACTTTTTTGAGAACAAAAAAATCATGATAGTGCCGCTTGGAATTTACCTTAAAATACCTGGACTATCAGATTTTCTAATGTACGAAAACATAAAATACGCAAAAGAAAATGGCTACAAATGGCTGGATGTTGGATCTGCATGTGGAGAACCAAAGCTGAGACGATTTAAGGAAAAATGGTTTGCCCAATCAACATATAAGATATTTGTACAAAACATGAAGATTCCCAGTAGAAACAAAATAAGCGTGCACTAATACAGGCGAATCTTTCTACATGCTTTTAATTTAGAATCGATAAGACTGACATCGGTACGCGAGTACACGTCCTAACTAACGTGGGCGTAATAAATACTAGCTAGCTAAAGCCTCATATATGTGTATTCGATTAGATAACGATTCCCTTTCTAGTAAAATTTCTGGACGAGATATTACGATCGATTTTTTTACCACACTTTGGACATGTACCTTCATAATGTTTATAGAGATCGTGGATTCCCGCAGTGGGTTTATACTTGGCTTTTGGATTGGGAGGGACAAACCAATCAGTTTCATAGATGTAGTCACATCCTTTACAGATATAGTTTTGAGGCGTTTGAAATCCATCCTCAGATGTTTATGATTTCCCAATATCAAGACGTTGTATAAATAATTTATTATTCCGTAATTTCTGAATTTAAGCTAGCTAGCTCCCTATGTCCGCGCACTCACACGAAAGCTGATTATTCTTTCATGAATTCTATGAATTCTTTTAGAGAACGTTTCTCTAGTGTATAATTTGTTTGCTTCTCTTCTCCGATTGTTGAATAGGGTTTATTTCCGTAATCATGGCCAGGATATACTACTATGTCATCGTCGAGTGTTTTCAACCTATTTAAGCTGTAATACATGTCTTTTGAGTTACCACCAGAAATATCTGTCCTTCCGCATTCTCCAATAAATAGGGTGTCTCCTGACATAAGTTTTTTATTGACAAGTAAACAAATACTATCGGGTGTATGTCCTGGTGTGTGAAATACTTTAATGCATATTTCACTAACTTTCAATACGTCTCCTTCGCCTACATTCATATCTTTAGCGTTTTTAGACAGTTTGTGAGCAACAATTTTAGAGTTGTAGTTTGATCGTATCTGTTTATTGCCTTCAGTATGATCCCTGTGATGATGGGTATTAATTACATATTTTATTCTAAAATTCTGTCTATTTGCTAATTGAATTATGGTCGTAGCATTAAAACTTGGATCAATAACTACAGCCTCTTTAGAAGTATCATCCGCAAGAATATATGAAAAATTATCTCCAACGTGTTTAATCTGCTTGAAGAACATACTATAATCAACCCATAAAAATATAAACTATTGAAATAAAATAACCAAGGTACATGTTAGATTCTGTATAATTACATATGGTTTTTCTGTTTATCTATTTTCTTTTTCTTTTTCTTCTTACTAGCCATATTGTTTTTTTTATCTTTTCCCAATACAAATCAGTCCTAAAAAATTATAGAGCAAAAAGATCTATATTCACACTTATATATGTATCGATTAATTAGACAGATAAATTGAGTCTGTATGTAATCATAATAGCTAACTGTCATAATTCTTTATCTTTTTCCTTCTTCAAATGTCTCCAATTCTTTCTAAGTCGGATATTTATGACAGCTCCTCTTATGGGGCTCAGGGCAAACTCCCCACTGATGTCCTCTACAATCAACGTTTTCAAAGATTTCTGGATATTGTTTAATTACTATCGTTTTTATTTTTCTTGCCAACTCCTGCATTTCAGGAGCTGCGTTTATACACAATCTTAACCTTAAAAAGTTCATCAAAGACCTGCAATTAACTGTCCAAACATACGTACATTTTAATCCCATTGGAAGAATATACCTGGCCGCTTCTCTATTTATGTCTCTCTCCAATTGTTTATATAACTCCCATATTTCTTTAACATGGTTTTCCACTTTTTCTCTTAGTTTTCCATCTATCTCGGGCGGCATATAGAAGGGCAATCCTCGAGCTTGAGAAACATATCGTGTCGATTTAGCTGTGTGTGAAGCCATTCTATGTTCTAATAATTCCCTACTTAAAGCAATTGAAATATCTTTAAGTTCAAATGTAAAAGATACGTGCTCTAACGTAGAGCCAAAATCATGTTTTACCATTTTTCGAACTAACCTATCATCTGGAATATCGTTAAAGAAGGGTCCAGTTACTCTCACGGCTTCCGCAATCAAATGTATACCATTTCTCGTATATTCCTTCAATTCTACTTCCATGCTACTTACCATTTTTGATGCTTTGAAAAAGCATTAGTTTATAATCCAAAACACTTGTCTCCCCAATTCTAAGAAAGTGATTTATTAATTTTTTCCGCAATAATGTTATTACGAATTATGATTTATACAACTTCTCGAGTTTACGTTAGCACGCTAGCTAGTGTTTTTCTCACAATCTAGTATAATGGCGAGTTAAGAGAGGTTCGAGCCGCATCCCTCTCTTCGCAATATCTTCTAAATTTTCTACACAACCTATACTAGCATCAATATTTCTATGAATAGGATGAACCCAATAATCATCTGGACTGAGATTGAACTGAGAAGGAATCTTATTTCTGACTCCATATCTCTTCAGGTTTTTAAACATAGAGCCTTTAGAACAGGCAATACGTGTTGTGCTATAGCTCTTTACTAATTGAGATGATCCAAAAGCTCCAATGCCATGCCATAAAACTGCATCTTCTGGAGATGCAAGGGAGTATAAAATGAACTGAGGTGAAGAAGGAGTTACATTAAAATCGTAGTTTACAAATCGTTCGCCTTCAACTATAAATTGATCTTCAGCTTCAGCAATACTGATATCCTCAGGATCGATTGCGTTTGGGTAGAGAGGAGTCGTCTTATAAGTTACTTTAACACTTTTCAATTTTTTGTCTTTGAAATATAGCTTACCTCTGGCGGCACGCTTAGAGCCAAAACCGTTTTTCGAAAATGGAACTGTTAGAAGCGTTTTCCTTTTCTTCATACTTCTACCCATACAATCATAAACGCGCTCTACAGAATCGTAGTCTTTATGGGTTTCGTTTATTATATTGTGCAGCAATCCATCTGTTTCCTCCTTTTTTAGAAAATTTATGGGCATTCTCATCATTGGAAGTCTTATATTTATCCTGAAAGATTGTGAAAGAATTTTCAGATGCGCGTATTTAACTG
>JAEOTF010000494.1 GCA_016840025.1 Candidatus Hodarchaeota archaeon | reverse complement strand
TTTCACCTTGAAAAAATCTATTATTTAAATTATAGATCGCATTTAATAATCTAAAGAAGAACTGCTCAATCGCTTCTTAGAGGGGAATTTTCGGGTAACAAAGTATAAAGAGGACGATATTGGCTATAATGGTTATAGAAATAATAGTGAGTTCAAATCTTCTCCTTCCACTGATTCATCACAAACTACACCATCCAATAGAAATGAACACATGTCTAACATTGTTTAAATATGAAAATTGTACTTTAATTTGTGTTTAGGCAATTGTGAGACTAGATTCTGAACTTGGTAAAGGAGCATTGCTTAATCTAACTTTTTCTCTTTTTTTGTCTTGAAATTTTTCTAATAAATGCAGTAATACAACACGTAAAGCTAATAATCATTATATTAGCAAAATTGCTGTCTTGGTTGGTTATCCCTGACTCCTGAGTAACATACCCACTAGAATTTAAAACCTCTAAATAACTCGTTGAATTAAAGATGTCATAAGGGGCTAATTCAAATCCTTCATAAGGGTTTCCTGCACTAGCAAATCTTCCTGATCGGAACCATTCTGGTGCCTCATACTTGATCATATCATTGTATAGACGACTGGTTGTCATTTCTGTTGAAACCATATAGGTTTGAGCCCAGAATCCACGAGGAGAGTTAGAAAAATTATAGGACGGATCAAGTTGGTACTCAAGAGAATACTGAATGATTCCTCGCCAATCTTCATCCGTCATCCTCTTTTCCATCGGCATAATAAATTCATAATAAGAAAAAACTGGGCCAACTGCGACAATATCTTCCCCTTCCCAACCTGGAACAGTTACAATTAAAGGTTCTAATAGTCCAGTTGCTACTTCTAAGACTTTTTTAGTATTTAGGTCAGTATGGACATCTGCTACGAGAGAAGCTCGAGAGTTCGGAGAACCAAAAGGATCAATAAACATAAGGTTAATGTGTTTTAGAATATCAGGAAGCCACCCATTTACTTCAATAATCCCACACATTTCACTTTTTTCACAGTATATGTTCTGAATAAACGTCTTATCTGCAGTTGATAGAGGAGTACCCGCGAGTTCATGTTGAGCTATGGTTTCTAGCTGAAATGTGCTATCAATAAAAGGTTGGAAAGCATTATACCAATTGAAGTTGCTTAAATTGATTCCTAATGAACTAAATTGCGTTATCGATTGTTGGTATAATTTACACAATTGCCCAAGTTCACTGTAAAATCTAGGATACGGTTCTACATAACCTTCAGGAGTTGAACAAAGTGGTCTAGTATAACTTTGCTGTATGTAGAGTATTGCATCGTGTTTTAATTGTGCCCATGAACTTAAGATGGTAGTTAGTTTCTCATCACGCCAAGAACCCATTTGCATAAATGAGGGTACATTTGGAATATTACTATCATTAAACAATGGCATCATAGGAGTTAAATGTTTGAGAGTTTCCACCCATGTCCAGTAAACTGTCAATTTTTCCTCAGGAGACCAGGATTGTATTTCATCCTGCATTTGCTCTGTCATTGATTGATAATTATTGATTGTCTGATAATTTTCTGAAAGGAGATTCTGAGCTCGGGATGATTGTAAACAGGTAGCAGCCATATCCAAACCATTAGGAAATAATCGCTCTGGTACATAGGGATAAACTAAATGGTTAAATGCATAAGTGTCCAAAGTTAGGCGTTCACCAAAAAGAACAAAGGTCTTTGGGGAGATATTTGATTGTGCTAATACATCAATAATAAAAGCACTTTTGGGGGTAGGTAAGGAATTATTAGAGAGAATACTCTGCTGAATTGATGTTAAATCATTTTCAGATAACATACTCGGGTGCCAATTATCACCTATTAGATTAGAACAAGCTTTGTCAATATTCGTAGGGGATATCGAATAGGTTTTTCCAAAGACAACATTCAAGAATTTAGCAAAATACTGCCAAATATCCAGTCCTTTTGCTTGTTGAGTGACCTGAGTGTTCTTCATAATCCATACCAAGATACTCGCTGATTCAATCATTTGAAGTGGAGAGCGGGAAAGGTAGTATTGCCCAGCATAAGAATCAAAGAAAAAAGGAATCCGTGAGAACCATTTAAAGAGTTTAAAATAGATCTGCAATGTTTCAGAATGAGTGTAGTGGCCTCTTGGTTTGTATTGGCTAAAATCATCAATATAACGGCGAGTAATATCTGATTGAAACTGATTGACAGCATCAAAGATAGTTATCTCATTATTTATGGCTGTAACGATCTGATTCGTGGCTTCTTGTAATTCTTGAGGGATATTAATGTTTGAATCTACAAGTTTTGCTCCAACAGCTAAGTAAATCATAGTATCTTCGATAGTAAGATAAGACTCTCCAGCTACCCACTCACGTGTAATTTTTTCAAACATTTTCTTACAAGAATCCCTCAGTAGTGGAAAGAGGATGATTTCTTCCATATATTCGAGGGAATTATCAAAAAGCAAATGCCAAACCTGTAACATGGTGTCAGTAGTAATAAAGATGGGAAGATCTTCTTTCCAATAATACTTATACGCATCCAGAATATCATCAGTTCCCATCCGATTTAACACTATGAATCCATTTTTCTCAAACAGAGAAAGTTCCTCAGACGTCATTTGGAAAGTTTCAGTAACAAGAGAAAAATATTTAGGTTTAGATAGTTTGGTATCTTCAATTAGAACAGGTTTTGGTAATCCAACAAAGGTAGATTGGGATAATATCAGAACTATAATGATAGTAAGATTTCCCCAAAAATATCTCATTACCAGCCCTGAATTTCTACCAGTTATCATAATTAAAAAGCTTTGTATTTAAAGAATTATGGATTTCATAGAAGGAAAATAGTGAGTAAAATGTCTATTAGAAAGCTAACAA
>JAEOTF010000493.1 GCA_016840025.1 Candidatus Hodarchaeota archaeon | reverse complement strand
TTATCTTCCAAAAATTGAGGTGTTCCGCCAATAAAGATGCCTAAATGGTCTGCCTTTCCCTGCATTGTGTCATTAAACATGGTAAGTATCTTTTCATAATTATTCGTTCTTGATATACTATGCGTAATCTTATAGAGGTTGACAGCTTCATCAAAGAAGATCAATAACCCATTATAGCCGATTTCAGTGACAAATTTGGACAACAACTTGAGATAATCGTACCAATTTTGATCAGTAATTATCACACTAACATTACCTAAAGCTTTTCTTGCTTCAGTCTTATTGGGATATTCTCCCCGCAACCACCGCAATGCAGCTTCTTTACCTTCGTCATTGGCCTCTTTATGAGATCGCCAATAACTGGAAATAACGGTCGCAAAATCAAATCCATGAACCAAGTCTTTCATATTGTTGACAGTCTTCATTATTTCCTGTTCAACAATCTCGATGAATTGTGGATCATTACTTTTTATTCCCTGTGTGGTTATAACAGCGGTTTGAAGCTTAGAAATCCAGCGTTCGAGAATTGCGGGTAACGCGCCTCCATCAGAGCGTGTTTTTGTCGACAAATTTTTCATGAGCTCACGATATGTAGCTACTCCCTTGTTCCCACCAAAAAATCTTCTTTCAGGAGATAAATCTACGTCAGCTACAACATAATCTTTTTCCATTGCATAGTTACGGACCAACTGAATTAAAAAACTCTTACCAGATCCGTAACGGCCGATAAAGAATCGATTTGTTGCTCCCCCTTCTGCAATATTTTCTAAATCTTCTAAAATTGATGCTATTTCTTCTTTTCTACCTACAGCAATATGTTCTAAACCAATTCTCGGAACAACTCCTGCTCCTAATGAATTTAAAATTGCTGTTGAAACTCTACGAGGAATCCTTTTTTTTTCCACGTTTGACACATCACTGTTCTACCTTGAGTGGATAGAACCTCTTTTTAATCCCTTTAGTGGTGATATTTCACTTTTATTCTTGTAATCTCCTTCAAACAACACAACAATCACTTTTACACTTATGCTTATATCTTCTTACGTATTACAGAAGGTATTATTCTTTAACATAAGCTATATTGTCGATAAATCTTCATAAATTGGTGATTAAGCTATAATCGTGTTGGATATTCCAAATTATCCCTATAAAAATCATATATGATTTCAACAATGAGAGAGAGTGGGTTGTAAATGAAAAATAGTTACAATTTACCGATTTCTTCTTAATTTTATTCTATCATAATTTCTTTGTATTGAGAAGGATTTTGAGCTTTTTATTATATTCTTCTCCGATGGTTTTATATTAAAGATGAGATCTCAATAGAATTTATGAGTATTGAAGATATTCACAAGAAAAATGCAGCCTTACTAGCTAAAGTATTGCATAAACGCAGAAAAATCGGGAATAATCCATTTGAACCAATTTCATGGAAAAGATACATCCGAAGACTTCAAAAAAGATTTGAAGACGTTAAAAACGAAGCCTTACGAGCAAAATCTCTAACTCCTGAAGAAATGTTCTTTAATTTTCTTGATTTGTTAGATTCAACTGAATTGATGAAACTGGAAGTAGGGAAACCAGATGTCTACTCCTAATTTACCGCGTATAGTTATAAAAATACTCAATGATCTTGATGAATATTTTAAACTTAATAATATACCTCATGTCATTGTGGGAGGTATAGTTGTAAATATATGGGGACGAACACGAACAACTGGAGATGTTGACGTTATAATTGACCACCATTCCCTAAATATTAAGGATTTTGTCAAATATTTAACAGAAAAAGGATATTCTGCCTCTGAATATGAGTTTGAAGAAGGCTTCAAAGAAGGTGGGAATATAACTGTTTTTTATGAAACATTTCGCATAGACCTGGTTGGTTTGTTCAGAGAAAGTCAAGCTACACAAATCAAAAATGCAATAAAACTTAATTTATTCGACTGGGACCTAAAATTTGACTCTCCTGAAACATTAATTGCGAATAAGCTTTATTACGGTAGTCTACAAGATTTAGAGGATGCTTTGTCTATTTATACTAGAAATGATTTAAACCTAAAAAAATTAAGAGAATTTTGTGAGGAATTGGGAGTAACGAAAAAATTGAGGGTATTAGAACGGATAAGTAAAGAAGAACTTACAGAAGTAGAAATTGAAGCGTTTTTGGATGAATTGGATGGATTATTATAAAATAGGACTATATCTGCACTCAAAACATCTCTTCGCATATGCAACAAAGGATCCCAAAATTATTTCTATGAAATTAACAGGTGAAACCTTAGTATTGCTATGAGCTAATTTTTCGAGGTGGAATTGTTATGAAAAAAAATGGCACAATTAAAGGAGTTATTATACTTTTATTAGCTATTTCCCTAATTTTCCCAACAATTGCTTTAATTCCTAGAAACAAACTTCATTATGAAGGTCGATCACCTACTAAAACTTCTGACTTAACACTATCACTGCTTTTTGATCATTCCCTTCCCATTAGTCCATCCCTTTGTTGTTACAGGTACGAAGCCCTAAGTGAATATGATTCAATGCCTGGATGGATTCTGGGGAATTATGATACTGACTCTGAACTAGAGATATTCTTAATGCAGAACGACACTCACAGATTATATGTTTATGACCCATGGGAAGCCAATATAAAACTAAATATTAGCATTCCTGCTGATTATCCACGTCAAAGAACAGTCCTAGCAACAGGTGATTTGACAGGTGATAAGAAAGATGAAATAGTCGCTTTTGACTCTACCCACAATGGAATTTATGTTCTTGACTCTAATGGCACTAAAGTATGGAATGATCCTGCATGGGCTTATACTTTTAAGATAAATGACATTTACATCGCAGATATTGATAATGATACGATTGATGATGTCCTTGTTTGCACAAACCAAGGAGACTTAGTTGCTTACAGAGGATACGATGGATATGAATTAATTAGAAAGGGAGGAATTACAACAAGTCGTATCGATGTATCGGATGCCCATCCAACGGAAGGGGTAGAAGTTCTTGCTGGGGGTAGTTACGGTTGGGATTTATATCTACTATCAAGTAGTGGAGCAGAACTTCAAAAATTGAAAGAATATGGAGGTAATTTTGTTGGACGTGCTGGTGCAATGGCACTTTTTGGCAACTTTTCCGATGATGTTTTCGATGACATTGTTTACAGTCATTATAGTAGATACTCTGATCCTACCTTAATGGGTCATATAGTGATAATAGACAGTATTACAGGAGATGTAATCTGGAAATTCATGAACATGACAGATGCTAGTGACCTCATGTTACCATCCCATGGTAATCAAAAGTCTCTCTATGTAGTTAGCTCTGACAGAATTATCAAATTTACTGATTTCTCAGTTAATCAATCATTGCCTGCCTTTAATGTAACAGTGCCTTATGGTAATTTAAGATATGAATCAATAAAAGATGTTTATTTAACAGAAAGCAATAACACTATTGTTTTAACATCATGGAATGTAGGAACAGATCAATTCTCTACAATAACGGTTGATCCCGATAATGGATCTGTCATCCAAACATTTGACGGAGAAGCCTTTATTGCCGATGTTTCAAGTGATGGGATAGACGACCTGGTATTGCTACATGGATCCAATTTTAGGGTTTACTCATCTGATACATCCTTAATTCCAAGTAAACCAGAAAATGTACAGTCACAAGTCGGCGATCAATACGTAAATCTAGAATGGGATGTTGTAAGCAGTAATGTCAATGAATATAATGTGTATAGGTCCACTATTTCAGGAACAGGACATACCCTCATAACTAAAGTCATGGAAAATTCGTTTAATGATACAACGGTCATAAATGATATTACTTATTATTATCTCGTATCTGCAAATAATACTGCGGGTGAAAGCCAAAATTCCACTGAAATCGGTGCAACTCCCCAAATACCTATGATTGAGTTTAAAGCACCTGTAGTGGATTTACTTTTACCTGTTCTAATGGTAATTTCTGTGGTAAATATATTTAAAAGGAAAAAATGAATTAAACATAACTATATCTTCTTTTTTTCTTACGTTTTGGCTCATAGGAAAACTGGTGATAAGAATATGAAGAGAAAGGTCCAATTCTTTTTTGCATTGATAGCTTTCATGCTATTATTCAGTCAGGTTTGTTTTGTTAAATCTAGTCCTTCGGTCAATTTTGTTACAAACGCTGATTTTGATGTAGATACCTCAAATTGGAATGCATCTGTAGGTACACTCAACCAAAGCAATGAACAGGCACATGGTGGGTTATATAGTTTAAAAACTGAATCAGAATTTGTCGGTGGAAGCGAATATCAAGGGGTTACGCGTTATGACCTCGAAGTTGGTAGTATTAGCAATCAATTGGCAATACATTATTTCTCGATATGGGTTTACTGTAATGCTACTCCTTCCAATGATTTCCAAGTAATTTTGAATTGGTATAACGACATTTTTGAGAATGGTATTATATATGTAGCAAGTTTCTATAAAGGCCCTGGGTGGCAGGAATATGCTTGGACTGGACAACCAGGAGAGTTTTCTCTTGTTGATGGATTTGATATATTGGTTTCTGCGAGTGCTTATGTTCCTATTAGCTTTTATATCGATGACGTGTATTTCTCAAATGAATCCCTCTCTGAGTTTGATTTAACCCAATTGCCTTACTACATAATGTTACTTGTTATTCCTCCTGTAATAATCTTCATGAAGAAAAAAACTCGATTAAAGAACAGTTAATAAGTAGTAAGGGATGAGAATTGGGCTTAGAGGAAGCATTAAGATTAGTTGAACAGGGGAAAGTTGAGGAACTCTCTCAGGAGGTAGGAAAACTCCATGGAGACGAGCGGTTAGAAGGTGAGTTATGGAAGTTAGTGTATTTAGATGTCTCAGAAACAGAGAAAAACATCGCTCTTGTGAACCAAATCTTAGCGAAAAGTCCACTTAGTGCCCGAATTCAATGTCTTGCGCTTATTATTCGAGCTCCTCTCACCAATCCAGATGAATGGTTCAATTCATTAGAACAAGCCCAAAAATTACTGGATATGCTTCCACTAGAGGAGCAACATGACCTTGTTCATTACCAAATGCTTATCTGGTTTTATAAAGCATTATATCATGACCATCAGGGCGATTTTAATAAAGCTTTGGACTTCTTATCCCAATGTACGCAAATGGCGGAAAATAATGAGTTCCCTTTGAAATCATTCATTTTAAGCTATGTTGTTTTCCGGTTGGGGTTTAATTATAAGCTTAAAGGGGATTATAATCGTGCTATTACATACCTCGAACAAAGCTTAACGACTTTTAGAGATCTTGGTAATAAACCTGGACAAATATGGCCTTTACTCAATCTTGGTGATATTTATCACCTTCAGGGAGATGTAGAGCGTGCAATTATGTATGGGGAAGATACATTGGAACTGGCGCAAAAATATCACTCGAGATATGCGGTGGTGCTAGCTTTATGGCATCTTGGAGAGACTTATCTTAGTTTTGGGAACGTACAAAAAGGGACGAATTTTCTTCAGAATAGTTTGAAGATATGCCAAGACAACTTGAATACTCATCCAGACTTTAAATGGGCTCAAGCATGGGTTTTATATCACTTATGTTTATTACAACTGGAACTTGGCGCTTCTCAACAAGCACAAGAACATCTAAGCCATTTAAAAAGCTTTGACAAAGAAAAAGGCTTTATTTATTTATCAGAAGTCCAAACCCTTGGGCAATTAGCGCAGGCTCTCTTTCTCAAGACCAGCCAACGGTTTAATGATAAAGCACAAGCTCAGATGCTATTAAGACAGATGGTGGAAAAAACAGGAATTCGGGAAGAACTCAGATTTGAGGCGCTCCAGAACCTCTGTGATTTGGTGTTAGAAGAATTAAGAACCTTGGGAGATGACACCCTGTTCCATGATGTGCAAACGCTTATACAACAGATAGTAGATCTCGCTCAGGCATGGGAATTTGCGCCTGCTGTTGCAAAAAGCCTTATCTTACAAGGAAAACTACTCTTAATTGAAGGAGAGGCGCAGGAAACCATGAATTTATTAGAAAAGGCTCATGGGATCGCAGAGGAAAAAGGTTTAGGTCGTTTATCCGTGAAGATAGAAACTGAATTAGATACACTGAGAACAGAACTGACTAGATGGCAAGATGCAAAAACCGCACCGTTACAAGAACGCTTGAAGGCAGCGAATTTAGAAGCTTATCTCAAGAGAGCTATTAAAAGACGTGATCTAATACTTGAAAAACAAACCTGATTGGTTTTTCAATGCTTTATGAGTGAGAAAGTCAATTGAATGAACTCATAGCCAATTACAAGTCGTTGCATATATTATCTCTTTGACGTCCTCCTCCGGCTAAATGCAAGAGGATTCCACCTGGGAATGTTGCCAAGGTTTTGAGATGCTTGTTACTGAATTCACACGATTTCTCGACTTCCATTTTCGGGGTGTCCATTTCTTAGACGACCA
>JAEOTF010000492.1 GCA_016840025.1 Candidatus Hodarchaeota archaeon | reverse complement strand
CTGAGAATCTTTCCCGCATACCCGAAAACTCTATTTGGCAGCATTTTCATTAATCCTTTCCATTTTTTCGAGTTAAAGTGAAATGTCAACTTCTACTTGAGGATGGAACATTCCCGTTAATTTCTAGTTTTGCTAACATTCTTACCAGCGAATTTTGAAGCATACAAATGACAGAAAATTAACGTGCATTTTGTCGCTCGCAATATACCTTCTTTCAAACCCTGAGAAAAGGGGGCGAGTCGAACTACACCTGAAACAAAGATTCTGTGTTTTATTTGATCAATTGTGAGATTGTATGAATTCCTCAATTGTATCGAAATACAAATCCAGGGCTACACTCATAATAGAATTATGGTCAGCGCCAGGAATAATAAGAAGCTGTTTTTCCTTAGCTCCAGAATTGTTGTACAACTCTTGTCCTTCAGTTACTGGCAGAGTCTGGTCATACTCTCCGTGAATAATTAAGGTTGGTTTTTGTATTTGCCTAATTTTTACTTTGTTTAAAAACAGGCTATCTTCACTCAATAGCAACTGTATATGGGCATTATTTAAATATTCCAATAGACGGCAAAGATTATTAGCCGAACCACTCTCGATTATCAATCCGCATATCTCATCTTGATGATGAAAACCAAGTTCAATGGCCGGCAAACTACCCAGGGAACGCCCCATGAGAAAAATCCTATTATTGAAATCTTCTTTTCGGATTATCTCCTGAAAATTCTTAAAAATAAAATGTGCATCTACTAGCATATTAGCTACTGTGGGCCTCCCATTACTGGAGCCGTAACCTCGGTAGTCAGCAACAAAGAGATTTATCTTATGCTGATTATATAGGCGGGCAATCCATTCATGGCTGTTAACTGTCTCACCATTACCATGGAAGTATAATATTGATGGTGATTCTTTACCACTAACCCAGAAACTGCTACTTATATTTATATCTTTTTCAACTTCTGTGGAATAGACCTTTGCATTAGAAGATGAAGATGTAAAATAATCGGTATGAATGAAAGGAGAATAAACAACAGGGAATATTATCTCGAGGATTTCTTGTCTGTCAAGGAATGATAGATCCATTTCATGAGACACATTTCCACCTCAAAATATTATAAAGGCTTACATAAATAATAAGCAAGAATCATAGGAACTTTACCCAAACAGACGGGGAGGGGGTGGGTTTCTCCCGAGTTGTTACTACTGCCGGGTAGCGAAGTCCAAAAACTAAATAGATAAGGCAGGTTTATGAATAGTTACTATTTTCAATAGGGGATAAGAAAGTACCTAGTTTTAATGTATAAAAGTGGTCTTAGAGTTCTCAAACCTGCGAAATCGTGATTAAAAGTCAGGTGCAAAATATATCACCCAACACCCTTAGGTAACGTCCAGTTCATCAGTGTTTTAAGTTTCGTGTATATAGGTATCGTTCTGTATTACCCTCTGCTAAATAGTTTGTTGGCACACTCATTCCTCTTCGTATAAGAGGTTTTCATAGAGTATTTCTAATCTCAGCTTATGCGTAAGTTCCTCATGAACTAACTTTTCACAAAGGCGTTTGGCAGTCTCGTTTCTCACTACTCCCATCATCTTTGAATAGAATTCAACGGCTTGCTGCTCATGCTTCATAGCAAAGATGAGCGTGTCTTGCAAGCCAGCGCCTTCCAACGTATTGCCGCCAGTCATATACTTACTAATCATCAAATCCGGTACCTTCTCTTGATACCAATTCTGCTTTTCCCAATTTTTTTCTTTTAAGTTCTTTAGCCACTGCGAATGTTTTAGCTCTTCCTGAGCTAGCTCCTTCATCAAAGCTTTGGCGACAGGATCTTGAGTCCTACTTTGTCCAGCTGTATAGAGAGCCTGTGATGCAATTTCCTTATATATTGCAGTATCCCACAGATCAGTTAATTCATGTGGCATTATTAAACCTCTCTTGTTGTAGAATTAAAACAATGCTGATCTCTAATGCGGATTAGTCTAAATATACGCCTATTATCCTTCAGATTCATCCGGTGTCGAATCAGAAGTCTCTGCATCTATTTTTTTCTCGGCTTTCTCCTCGTTATCCGCCTCTTTTTGCCCAACAGTAGCCCATTCATGTTGCTTCGTTATATTCTCTAACAACTGGAGTTTTGCCAAGACAGCTCTCTCTTCATCTTTTTTCTTTTTCCTAACCATTCAATTTGTCTCCTAAATAGTTCTATCATCCCGTCTTCTAAATTATAGCTCCCTATTAGTCATTCTGCTATAAGGGGAGTATTTTACATTGTATACTCGCTATTATAAATATTCACTGCAATCATATTATTAACCTCCTAATTTAATGGCAAAAAATAAAAACCAAATAGATAAAGCAAGTTTATAAATCGCTCTCTTTCTTTGAACATACTGTTTCAACCATTCTTGGTTGGTATGTTACGGTTAAAGGGAGAGGCGTTTTGGTCTTCGGGGGATCCAGGAAGTAGCTTGATAGAGATTAGTCACGTGCTGCGAAATAAATCCCGAAGGCAGCTAGAGCCACACCAATCCCAATAAATAGCAATACGACAAAAATCTCGCCT
>JAEOTF010000070.1 GCA_016840025.1 Candidatus Hodarchaeota archaeon | reverse complement strand
GATGATAACGATCTCGGTGAATTATTTACAGCTCCTGTGGATGTAGTATTTTCTGAGGAAGATGTCGCAATCCCTGACTTACTTTTTATATCTAAGAAGAGAAAGAAGGTTATTACTACCAAAAATATACAGGGTGCCCCAGATTTAATTATTGAAATCCTCTCATCAAACAAAAAACATGATTTAGTTTATAAAAAGGATTTATATGAGAAGTACGAAGTTAGTGAGTACTGGATCGTGAATCCTGAGGAGAGAACAGTGCAGGTTCATCTTTTGAATGGAAAGCGAAAATATGGGACGTATAAATCATATGGTTCTAAGAATATAATCCCTGTGAGTGTAATCAAGGGACTAACCATTCCACTGTCAGCAGTATTTCCATGATAATGATGAATTTTTGTTCATGTACAATTTATAAGTCCTCTATTTCCAAGAAGGGAATAAATATTCTCGACAGTACTAGTAAATCCTATCAAAACTACATTTTTCTACGTAAACTGATTAGTTTTTGTTGATCAGTTTCTCATGCACTGTTTTCGAATGTAGTGGATGGCCGTGGACATTTTCTTCTTCAACCGAACATCCTGAACTGTCTGAAGGTTTCGTGTTTTTAAGACTTGTTTACAAGCGATCTCTACAATTGCATGCCCATATATTTCTGGATCCTTTGGTATTTGTCTTTTCTGCTCTAAAAAGGTACAAAATTGACGACTAAATTCTAAAATCTCCTTTTTTTGTCGTGGTGTTACTTCCAATTGAGCAATTAAGCGTACTATCTGAAATCTAACTACATCGAAAGTATCAGTATTACCTCGATTCCTATAGAAATTGTTGAACGCCCCGCACTGAACTGCCCTGAATTTGGCAGCTGCGACTTTGTTCTTGTCTATATCAACGCCTAATTCATTATTAATCTCATAAAGAGTTTGCCAAGGGATTGTACGGCATGACATACGTAACAAAGCTTCAAGGTAACCAAGAATCCGACAGAGGACCTTTTCATCCGTCATAACTTTAGACGAATCAGTGGCATGAAGTTCAGTGATTGCTTGATCAATGAGTTGTTCAGGGAACCACTGAGAGAGTAAACAGGAAAAACGGAGGTTTCGTTGAAAGGTTTTGGAAGCAAGGTCATTATCTTGTGAAGCAATGCGTTCATGTAGATGTTTGAGTTTATTGAAATCTTTTTCTCCGCATTTTGAGCGTGGTAATGAACCAATTCGACTACCAAGTTGCCAACGAAGTGGTTTCATACCTGTTAAGTCATAGGAACGTTCTTCAAACTGAGGATGGCAATTATCCTCACTAGCGTTATCTTTGGCTGGTGTGGCGTGGTTTGAGTATCCACCCTCATGGGCAAGAAGCGCAACTAATGAAGGGGCTTTTTCTTGTTTTTTCTTTTTGGATTCCATTGCAATACATAATTGTATTATGAGAAAATAAACTAAGACAGACCCCTCTTTCCATCAAAAACTCTCTTGAAAAATGGAAAAACGAAATCAATGACGCATGCAGGACTTTAACGGGGAAACTTAGTCTGGAATAGGGAATTATAATTATTGATAGCTTGATTCACTTCAATATGGGTCAAACAGGACTCGTGGCTAAGATATAACTATAGTATGAATCACAGAAATCGCATTATGAATATCCCAATAAAGAAGGAATCTAATATGTCAACCTGTTCCGATGTTTATAAGCGGGAAGCAAGCGTTATAATGATAGAAATTGACTCTATATCGTAAGATTACTCTCTTGTTCTGGATAATAAGTTTGAATTTGGCGTTATTTGGCAATCTAGTTAGTGTTCGACAGGTATGGTGCAATAACACTATAACTGATCAGGAAAAAATTAATTTAGAGATAGAAGACACATTTGATTTGGGTAATGAGACGTTTAAAGAATATTCTAGGACATTTGAACTGTCACAAAAACAGGACATCTATCTACTCCATATTAAGTGCCAATCCACAGAAAATACTATTAAAAAAGTGATTGTTCATGTAAATATTAATGAAATAACCACTAAGGCAATCTTCTGGGACTCTAATCACGATTATTCGGCTCCGCATTCATTTAATGCAGGAACTACACTTACTCTTAGGCTGAATAAATCAAGTCCGATTTATTACCTACAAAATAGCTTGAAGCTCTCTCTTCAAGTAGAGATGACTACTTTTGCTCAAATATCTGACACACATTTCATTTTGGATGAAGTGACGCTTCAAACTTTGACTCCACCTATACTCACGCCTGAAACTGTAGGAGGAGTTCTCCTTCCCTTAGAGGTGAGCCAAGGAGAGTGGTACATTTCCCCATTTTCCGTTCTTTCTGAAAGAAGTCTCTCTACACCGCTTTTTGCATATTTTACAGTTCCTCTATTCATTCGGATTACTGTTGAATTTAATTCCTCTTCCCTTCCTCTTACATTTGTTTCTTTATCCATTTGTTCAGGTCAAGAATTGCTCCAAAAGAACTCAAATGTGAGAAACATGTTGAGTAATGAAATTCTTCTTGGAATAGAGGATAAAAAAGAATTAACTCTAGAAATACGATTTCGTCCTTCCACAGAAATATATAATAATATCATTTCATTTTCTATTCATGTAACTGCGTCTGTAGTTCCGTCTATTACCGATGAAAAGAGAATACATCCTTCATTAGCCTATGATTTTGTTCCAATACATCTCAATATACTAGAACTCCTTCGAGTAACTAGTCTTGTAATTCCTCTCTCGCTATTCTATAAACGTAAAAGAATTGGAATAACTGAAGATTTGCCCATCACAGTGATAAAAAATTCAGGAGAGGATTGAAATAGATATTAAAGCCCTTTTACTTGCGCTAATTGGACTAATAATGGCATATTATGTCGGTTATGCCCTACTAGTATCATTAATCCTTTTTAATATTATATTGATAGTTGGAATAGTAAGTGAAGCCTTTTTGTTGAAAAATAAAGGATTTATAAACCTAAATGCCCCTCTTTGGCAATCAGAACTTGTCTTAAAAGATGAATCATGGATTATACAGGATAAAAGAAAGACTATGGCGATCTATTATCAAGTGAATCACCTTCCTGAGAAGTATAATCTACAAAACCTACAAACACTTTCACGTTCTAAGGTTCAATTTTTAGAGACCGAAAATGCAGTTTTTCTAAGACTAGTGGTTAAACTTCCTAATCGCTGTAATGATCTAGATCTTTTTCTCAAAGAAAAAAGGTCTGAATTTGTGGAGACAATGAAACAACTGCTTCCTAGGGTAATTCTTATTCCTGTTTCTTATGACCAGCTCGTTCGGATTTTAAGCTTTTTTTAATTTCTACTTTTTTATTGCTCTGTATCGTCTATTAATCGTAATAATAAGGATGGAGACCAAAGCAGCCAGTTCAGGCCATTCCGCATTATTTGAACTTTCTTCACTAGAGCTAACAATAATTTTTGACGTAGTGTCTATTTCTGTAGTATTTAGAAGAGAAGTAGCGCTAGTAAGAGTTGTCGATGATTTAATATTTCCTTCAATCGCTGCAGCTATCGACTCACAAATTTCAGTGCGATAGAACCTACTTCTTACGCTAGTTACGATATTTCCGTCAGTAATGGGTGGAACTGACTCAAAAAAAGTAGCTCCTGCATTTTCATATTCAACCCGATAGTCAGCATCACCTGTGACATTTTTACCATCTATGACATTTGCTTTAGCTAACACACGTACAGCCGTACACCAGGCACTAACAATAAGTCCTTCCGCCACTGTTGATTTAATAAGGTCTAATGTTACTTGACTAGCTAAAATGTTAGTATGTGAACGACCAGGCATAATAGATAGGCAATCAAAAGTAGTAATGTCTTCAATGTCCGAGACAAGAATGTCAACTTCAAACTGTGCGTAGCCAGTATAACCACATCCTGTTAATGTTTTGTTAAGAGCTGTTGTTGTTATATTCCATCTATATCAATCAAAAATGTCTATAATATAAGCACAATTGCCCCCAAAATTTTGATCCATCAAAAGTAAAATATCTACATCATCGATTATTGTATTATCATCCGATTTTGCCGTAATAGGTCTATCAAATCCAAAAAATAAGATCAAGAGGATAGAAAAGGTGTATAAAATACATCTGCTGTTATCCATATATTCACATCCATTAATTTTGTTAATAGTACGTTAAGGTGGTTTTTTTAGAGATTTAGATGATCTCACTTTGTTTACAGATATATCAACTAATTATAAATATATTGTTAATGTTAACTATATTTTTATTTATATGCAGTTTTTAACATATATTCAGAAAAAAACAGGAAAACTCAAAATGAAGCTTGAAGAACTAAAAGAAATCATTTTAGAAAGAGATTCCGAACAAATTCTTGATGTAGTAATCAATTTTAATCAAAAACTCATTCATCTTTATAGAAATTTTCCAGATTATCATGTCGCTGATATACTTGTTGGGTATCTTCCCATTATAGAAAGAGGAGAGCAAATTCTTTCAGACCAAACATATCCTGACTCAGTTCAACATACAAAAGCTATTAGTTTAATAAATTTGGCCAAGGCTATTGTTTATTTTAAATTGGGAAGCATTGAGGAGTCTTTAGCATTGTTAGACAATAATCTAAAGTTAGTCAAGGATCTTGATGACAAACTTAGTCTAGCAGATATTTATCTCACCTATGGTGATCTTTATGGGTCATTAGGGGATTCTTCCCTCGCTGATAGACATTATGAAAATTCTAGACTATTATTCAAGGAATTTGGGGACGATCGGGATTATCTCAACGCTACTATCCATATTGCGAATTCATACAGCTATCAAGGGAAACTCCCCAATTCTCTGAAATATTATCAGACGTCTCTTAAACTTTCAAAAGATTTAGCCAATTCACACATGGAAGTTGTTTCTTTATCTGGGATTGCTTGGAATTACAGAGTTACAGGGGAATTAGACAAAGCGTTAGAACTTTATAATAAGTGTTTGACCCTTGCCGATGAATTAGAATGGCTGCCAGAATTTCCGTTCATAATGTGGCCACTCCTCCACCTAGGAGACCTATACTTGGCTAAAGGGGACTATCCGTTAGCGATTGAGTACTATACGAGGAGTTTAACCACAAGTAGACAGGTCAACCATGAAGAAGTAACTGCATGGAATTATTATCATCTAATGAGAATATCATTAGACAAAGATTCTTTAAATGAAGCAAAGGAATACTTGGACCATTTTTATCAATTAAATCGTCAGGCCAGGAAAAAATCCTTGGTAAAATCTCTTTATAAGCTCTCTAGAGCTATTTTCTCGAAAAAGAACATGGAATATCAAAAAGCTAAAACACTGCTAAAACAAGTAATGAAAGATATTAAAGTTTTTAACTCAATAAAAGTTCATGCTATGCTTCAACTTAGTGAGATTACGCTGTTAGAGTTAAAAAAATCGAAAACCACAGTAAATACTAACAAAAACCTGCGAAAAGAGTGGAATGAGTTAATAGGTAATCTTCAAAATATTGCTGCTGACCAAACTTCATATGTACTATCTGCTGAGTCTTCTCTTCTCCAGGCAAAATTTGCTTTACTAGAAAAAGACCTTGAAAAAGCACAAACGTTTTTGGATAACGCTCGAATAATTGCAGATGAGAAGGGATTGACTGGTTTAGCTAAAAGAATATCATTAGAATACCCTAAGTTATTAAAAAAGGGTGATACACCTTTCCGAATCCTTTTGCTGTTTCTAGTTTATCAAGAATTAAGTTTAAGGGAAATTAGTGACCGTTTGAAAATTACTAAAGCTGGAATACATCGTCATTTGAAGATGTTGACAGATATGAATATGGTTCAAGTTTCTAGGGAAGAACAGGTTCGTTCAAAACAGATTAAAGCAAAGTACTATGTATTAAACCCAGATGCGAGGAGAATGTTTCAAACATTCAGTGTTAACTTATGGCAGAGCGTTAATCAAACTAGCGACTATTCAATGGCACTTGTTGAACAATCAAACTCACTTCAGATGATAGTAAGAATCTGGCAGGTCTTAATTGATCTGCTTGGAACATCTATGAAATTCATAGAAAAAATGCCAAATCCCGAAATACAAAGCACTGGATCTAATGAAATGGGTACTTCTAATGATATCGAGAGATTACAAAGGATAATAAAGCAGGATGATGAGATAGTGGTTCAACAGCTGTTCCTCACAGATGAGGAACATGAAGTATTCCGAAAACTTTGGGCAGAATTCTCTGAAAAAGTCCAGAAGGAGATTTTAGATAAACCTGATAATGGGATGAAAGAGAAAACTAACCAAATCTTTAATGTGATCTTACCTCTTAAAGTGCTTTTTTCGTTGGAACAACTTAAAAAATAAGATATAAAATGATGGAAAAGCTCAGATAAGTAAAATCAACAGATTCCATAGTACCCAGATTCCCAAAAAACCAGCGGATACCAGGAGTGGGATGAGTAATTCTTGGGATGAAGGGGTCGCTTCAGTTTTAACAAGCATCTGAATCACACCCATTTTACTCGGAATGAGTATTTGAATGTCTGAAATTCGTTACATTTGGTACGGATTAATTCGAAAGGTTTTTATATATTATCAAAATATCACAAATAATTGTTGATTGTCGGAAAGTTTAACATGTCTACAAGCATTCGAATTAAAAAGTTAGATCTGTCAGGTCATAGCGAAGTTGTTTGTGATCTTGATACTGCATATGTCCGCTTAGAGCAAGAACTACAACATGGTAACTTCGTTTATATTTCTAATAGTAAATTGGGAGTACATACTAAGATTGACAAACTGCCTAAACTAAGCGAAGATAAAGAGATAATCGTATTTCCCCCAGTATGGGGAGGATAATTGGAATTTGCATAGAAACATGCATCAAATCATTATTGGAAAACAAGGAAGAAGGTTTAGAACCTATTCTAATGGTGAAGCGGTGAATTTTTTTGTTCAAAATTGGAATTCACTTCCCTATTGGCAACTTCGCATTCATCGAGTAAGCAAACGTAAGACTAGAATTACTTTCAGAAAGAGGAATTCAGCGCCAGTATCAGCGGTAATTCAAAATACTCATCCAATTATTTCTAAAATACAAGCTCGGATAAATGTTAATAGACAAACTGATCTTTTGAAACAAGGATTATCTGGTCCAAATGACAAAGCTCTCAATTTGGTTAAGAAAGTTTCCATTCAAGATTATAGGATCAAATTTAAAGAAAAAACATTGTTAATTGATAGCAAAAATGGGCGAAATTATACCGTTTCTAGAAGAGTAACAGACTGCGGAACTATGAGAAATCCTTGTGTAGCAATGTCATGGAAAAATAATGATCTTCCTCCTGCTGACAGGATATTAGCTAAAAGTCTAGTATTAGCTCATCGTCCTGATCTTATTTGGACTATTCCCAGCAAAAGATAATTCTATCTGATTTAATCAGATTTCCTAAATGAGTATATATGATTGAAAGATTCTGTCCCTTATTATTTATAATTGTAAATGATACTAAGTGATACCTTTATAAAATATAGAATTTTTCAATAATATTGGATTGAGTGAGAATGGCTGAAAGCGATTTAAAAATCATTTTAACTGAAATTCTAAAAAAACTCGATGAACAGGGTAAAAAAATGGAGAATATCGAGAAGAGATTAAACAAACTCGATACACTCGCTACTTTCAATCAAAATAAAACGATAGAGTCATTAGGGTCAGAATTTGGAGAACAATCTGTTGATTTAAGCACAATCCAGTGGGCGATAATTAGAGAATTGGAGCAATTGAGAGATAAGTGGGTCTCGATCTATGAGTTAAGCGATCGTCTCGGTAAAAGTCGCCATTATATTAATGCTTATATTAATGAGCTAGAGGGACTTGGGTTCATCAAAAGACGGCCAAATCTTAATACATTGGCAAAACAAAAGACTAAAACCACAGATAAACAAAAAGTTACGCCGCGGTATTTGTATCAAATAGATGAAGAAGGAGAAAAATTATTGAGTAGAGTCTATCCTGAATTGATAGGGTAGTATTAGGGGAGAGAGAGATGACTTCATCTTTCTAGATATGTTTGTAAAAGGCAACTCCAAATTTTCTTACACCTAATATTTTCCTAAAAGCTAGTTAATCTAAATCTGCTACAAAAGAAGTCACTACTTCTACAAAATCGGGTGGATACCAATGACCGAGTTCAGGATACTCAATAAACTTGCAGGGGATACCACCATCATTTATCATAGCTGTCAGTTTTTGAATACCTTCACGGGGTACCCCTCTATCTTCTTCACCTCGAATGATGATTCCACGTAGATCGCTATTCTTAGCGTTATCGATTATAGACTGCCACTGCCATTTTTCGGGTTCGTTGATCTCTGGACCACCTGGAGCAACGACTACAAAACCGCGCACAGATAATATACCTGTCAATGCTAGTTTTATTGCTAGAGCAGCACCTGCTGAAAGACCACCAACAATAGAACGCTCTGGGTCAAGTGGATGGTCATTATTAAGTTTCTCTGCGTAAGTTTTAACTTGTTCAGCCGATTCTTCATAATCGAACCAATTTGCCCCATCCTTACCTGACCAAAAGAGAGTAGTCGACCGAGGCATCCCGAGTACATAACCGTGGTCAACAACTGCCTTCCACACTTCAAATTCTTCTTTAACTAAACCACCACCAGCATGCAAGGCTAATATCAAAGGATATGGTGGTTTAATATTATCTGGGATAGCTGTTAGATTATAATCCTTCTTTGAATCTTCCTTAGACCTCTCCACACTGATATTTAGCAGTTTTTCAAATTCAGGCATACCTTGAAGAGGCTGTAATGAGGGACTTTGTCGTAAAATCATCTCTGAATACCACCCGCCTTCATCTAGTAACTGTTTGAATATCGCAAGAGCCACATCATATTTTTCTAATTTTGTAGCAGCACAAATTTGAGTATAAAACTGGGCAGGTTTTAGATCAGGAAACTCTTCCACACCATTATTTAGGAAGTCGATGACTTCTTGAAATCTTCCAGCCTGATATAAGTCATCAGCTTTGCGTAGAATTGTCCAATAATTGTCTGGATTAATCATTTGCCAACCACCATTCTTTATCTGACAGATATTCTTTGAAAAGCTCAAACAATATTATTTGATATATCACTGAACGCAAAAGTCATAGACTGAATAATAAAGATTCATGTTGCATAGATTACACAATCGTT
>JAEOTF010000069.1 GCA_016840025.1 Candidatus Hodarchaeota archaeon | reverse complement strand
GCATTGGATTGGGCATTGAAAGGATTTGATGGTCTGACCAGGGATAATCTCCAGTATCTTGTAGCAACAGGATATGGTAGAGTGAATATTCCTTTTGCTAACAAAGCAATAACAGAGATTGCGTGTCATGCCCGTGGAGCTAATTATATCTACGGTCCAAAAGTGAGAACTGTCCTTGATATGGGTGGACAAGACTGCAAAGCAATAAACTGTGACCATCGTGGAAAGGTTACTGCTTTTTTAATGAATGATAAATGTGCTGCGGGAACTGGAAGAGGTATGGAAGTGTTTTCCGACCTTCTTGGTGTTCATATTGAGAAAGTTGGCGAAATGTCTTTTGAGGTTGATAAAGAACCCCCACCAGTTTCAAGTACCTGTGTTGTTTTCGCTAAGTCAGAAGCAACCGCACTTCTTCGGAAAGGTTGGTCTAAGAATGAAGTTCTAGCTGCCTATTGTAGTGCTATGGCACACAGAGTTGTTACACTTTTAGAACGTGTAGAGATGGTTCCTGAATTCGCGATCACTGGTGGGATCTCAAAAAACATAGGTGTGGTAAAACGTCTAGAGAAAGAACTGAATGTTAAATCGATGAATCCAGGTGAACTTGATCCTCAAATCGCAGGGGGTCTTGGAGCCGCTCTCTTTGCGGAAGCTCTTGTCAAAAAAGCGCGAAAAAAAGCTGGTAAGGCTTAATAGTGAGTGCGAAAAATGCCTATCGCTAACTACGGTTACAAGGATGGCTCGGGGGATTTTTTTATACGTATTGACACTGATCTGTGCGATGGATGCGCTGATTGCGTCCAAGCTTGCCCCGCCAGCGTACTTGAAGTCGTTGAAGATGAGCTCGATCCGTTGGGCGACGAAATGGCAGCAGTTGTTACCGAAGAACACAGAAAGAAGATCAAGTATTCCTGTATGCCCTGCAAACCCACGCAGGACGTGAAACTGCCATGTGTTGAAGCCTGTCCTCAAAATGCCATCTCCCATTCTTGGTAACCTAGAACTCCAATTAAGTTAAGAAAGGTGGATGTCGCTTGTCACAGCAAATTAAGATCACAATAGATGGAGAAAACATACAAGTCTCTCAAGAAACTACTATACTTGACGCAGCCCTCAAAGCAGGAATATATATCCCACATTTATGTAGTCATCCCGACCTTCCCTCCCTTGAAACCACTGAAGGGGTTCATGAGGTATATCAAGGGATAAGAGTTTTCAATGGAAGCCCAAGGGGAGAAAAACCTGAAGATCATGAGGGCTGTCGCCTATGTGTCGTTCAGCTAGGAGGCGAATCTGAGCTGATTGCAGCATGCTCCACTCAGGTAAGAAGTGGTATGATTATTTCCACAGAATCGCCAGAAATTAAGGAGCATCGTCAACGTCGCCTTGCAAAGATATTAGAAACCCATCCTCATGCATGTCTTACCTGTGCTCAACGAGAAGGGTGTGCCCGTGAACCATGTTCATCAAATGTCCCCGTTGAGGAACGTTGTTGTCCTTTGCTTGGTAATTGTGAACTCGAGGAGATATGTGACTATATTGGAATCCCAGATTATACACCAAGATACGTCCCACAAAAAACTCCAGTAATCGATGATGAACCACTTTTTATTCGGAACTATGAACTATGTATCGGTTGTACTCGATGTGTAAGGGTCTGTAATAATCTACGAGGAGTAAACGCGCTTGGGTATACGTACGTAGATGGAAAACGGGTTATAGGGAGCATAGCAACAACACTTAGTGAGTCAGGATGTCGATATTGCACTGCCTGTGTTGAGGTGTGTCCTACTGGAGCTCTCCAAGATAGGAAACTAGATCCTGGTAAATCACGCGAACAGTCTCTAGTTCCATGCAAATATACATGCAGCTTAGGTACTGATGTTCCTCAATATATCCGATTTATTCAAAAAGAACAGTATTCCGACGCGTTAGCGATCATTTTAGAACGTACACCGTTTCCATCTGTACTTGGTCGGGTTTGCTTTCATCCCTGTGAACAAGAATGTCGAAGAGGTCAGCTCAATGAACCAATTGCTATCTGCGGTTTAAAAAGATTTATAACAGAGATGGATCAAACCCCTTGGGAAAAGAAAATCCAGATCTTGCCATCAACAGGGAAAAAAGTAGCTGTTATTGGTGCTGGTCCGACTGGTCTTACCACTGCCTATTTCTTGAGGAAAAAGGGTCATGAAGTCGTAGTTTATGAAGCTGAAAATGAAATCGGTGGGCTACTCCGAACTGCCCTTCCAAGCTTTCGTCTCCCTACAAAAGCTCTAGAAAGAGATCTAAACATAATAAAGGCGACTGGAATTGATTTCAGAACTGGTGTTAAGGTAGGTACGGATTTATCACTTTCAGAAATCTTGTCAGACAATTATTCAGCGGTTTTTCTTGGTATTGGTGCTCAGGTGAGCAAGAAATTAAACATTTCTGGTTCAGATCTAGCTGATGTCTACTGGGGGACTGATTTCTTAAAAAAAGTAAAGGAAGGACATCCGCCTCAAATTGGAGAGAATGTTATAGTGATTGGAGGAGGAGGAGTTGCAATCGATGCAGCTTTGTCAGCGTTCCGCCTGAATGCCCAAAGCGTACAAATGGCATGTCTTGAATCAAGAGAAGAGATGCCAGCTCATGAATGGGAAATTGAAGAAGCTTTAGAAGAACATACTTCTATTCACTGCTCTTGGGGACCTAAACAGATTCTTCAGCAAGATGGAAAAGTTACAGGCGTTGAATTGATTCGTTGTACTTCTGTTTTTAATGATAAAGGTGAATTTTCTCCAAAATTTGATGAAAATACTACTCAAGAGCTTAAAGGCGATACAGTAATTCTAGCGATCGGTCAGACTGCCGATCTTTCAGCTATAGATTTACCTCAGACAGTTGAAATCACTTCATGGAATACCGTTAAAATCAATGAAGGAACTATGGAAACGACAGCTCCAGGGATTTTCGCTGGAGGAGAAGTCACCAGTGGTCCTCTCTCAGTTGTGGAGGCTATAGATGCAGGTGAAAAGGCAGCTATTACAATTGACAAATATTTAGGTGGCAGCGGTGACATTTTCGTACCTTTAATTGAGTTAGGAACTCCAAACCCCCATATTGGTCGAATAGAAGGGTTTGCAGCTCTCTCTCGATCAACAATGCCCAAAATCCCCGTGAATGAGCGGGTTACAAATTTTGATGAAATAGAACTCGGTTTCGATAAGAAAACCGCGGTTAATGAAGCGAAAAGATGCTTACAGTGTGACCTAAGGCTTCATATTTCCCCAATTCAGCTTCCACCTGAGAAATGGTTGTCTTTTGAAGAGGAGGAAATAATGGCAGTTCCTCAGAGCAGTGGTGTTATTCAACTCTTAAATGAGAACAAAGAAGTTTTTCTTATTCAAGGAACCATGGATTTACGATCCACATTGTTAGACTTATTTTCGTCGAACGACGAAGCACACTTTTTCATTTATGAAGAAGATGAGATGTACACAAAACGAGAAAGTGAATTACTTCAACAATTCCTTCAGGCTCATGGATCTCTTCCAAAAGGAAATGAGTCGGAGCTCGATGACGATCTCTTCTAGAAAGGCTGTTATTTTCATGAATCGTGAAGAGGAACTAAGAAAAAATGGTTGGAATAAAAGATCAGCGTTAGAAGAGCCTCGTCTTAGCGAAGTAGTTGAACTTTACACATCTCTTGGGTTTGAAGTAATACTTGAACCTGTAAATCCTGGCGATTTAGGCGCAGACTGTAGTATGTGTTATCAGGACAGCTGCGATAAATTTAAGATGGTTTATACACGAAAGAAGGAAACTGAGCCAAAAAAATAGGGAAAAAGATTTTTATGAACCCAATTTAGACAGGATCTCTTTACCACTATAGGGGCAGTAATGGAAGACATCAATACAGTCTTTAGCATGATAACAATCAAGGCAATTCTCTCCTAACCCTCTTTCTGCAGCTTTAGTATTAATATATTCCTGATCTCGCTTATTTAAGAGATCTAAAGCTTTTAAAAGAGCCGTAGTCGCTTCATTGAATGGGACTGGGACACCATGTTTTTTACCTACTTCTATGATTGCTCCATTCAAAAAGTCTATTTCGGTTGGTTTTCGTGTTTCCACGTCAATAAGCGTACTAGGTTTATGACGACCACCTTTAGATAAATATGCCATGCATTTGTCATGAAAATCTGGTTCGTAAACAAAGCCAATCTTCTCTGCAACTGCTAGGGCTTCTTTTAAGGTATAACTAACAATGTCACGAGTATTTGGGAAATCCATCGCTTCTCCCACAGTCATACCGGTAATAGCACACAATGTACCCATAGCAGCATTCAGAACAACCTTTTTCCAGACTGCGGATTGAAATTTTTCTTGAAATTCTGTCGTCTATCCGGTTTTAGACATCAATTCGGCTATTGCTTTAGCCATAGCGTGATTCTTCGATGAAACTGCACCGATAATATTAGGGGGAATAAAAAGAGTCATATCCACCTTCCCAGGCTCAATTATGTTTCCTGCGTAGTTGATCACAACACGAAATACTCTTTCGTCCCCAAAAATCTTTGTCAGAATTTCCTCATTCCCCACACCATTTTGGTGGCTAATAATAAGAGATTTATTGGGAAGAACCTTTTTTAGCTCATTAGCAACTGGTTCTAAAGAGGATGTTTTGGTAGCTATGAAAACAAGATCCGGGTCGACACCCTTCAACTCTGAAATTGCTAACTTCAGGTGATCAGCATCAAAATGTCCAATGAGATTATCCACTCCACTAACTTGTAATCCGTTTTCTTGGATTGCTTTCATGTGATCTTTCCAGATATCCACCAGAGTGACGTCAATATTTTCTTTAATTAGATAATTTCCTAATATTCCGCCAGCAGGACCTGCTCCTACAATCACAACCTTCCAATCCTTACCACTCATTTTTTTTCGCCATTTATTCATCAATACTGTCCGTATCTCTCTCTCAATTTTCGATGCAGTATCTTTCCAGTCGGTGTCCTCGGCATTTCGTCTTTTGAAATGAAATCAATACATTTTGGTTTTTAAACTTGGCTAATGATTGGCATAATGTTCTATTACTTGCTGCTCAGTTATGGTCTGGCGTTTACTAAGTAATAAGAGAAGAAAGCACATTTATGAGCCTATTGTTGATGAAATTTCTTTACCGCTGTACGGACAATAATGGAATACATCAATACAGTCTTTAGCATAGTAGCAATCAAGGCAACTCTCTTCTAATCCTCTTTCCACAGCTTTAGTTTTGACATAATCCTGGTCTCGCTCATTTAAGAGGTCTAGCGCTTTCAAAAGAGCTGTAATAGCTTCATTGAATGGGACTGGGACACCATGCTTTTTACCTTTTTCCACAACTATTCCATTTAAGAAGTCTATTTCGGTTGGTTTTCGTGTTTCCACGTCAATAAGCGTACTAGGTTTATGATGCCCACCTTTGGATAAATATGCTATGCATTTGTCATGAAAATCTGGTTCATAAGTAAAACCAATCTTCTCTGCAACTGCTAAGCCTTCTTTTAAGGTATAACTAACAATGTCACGTGTATTTGGGAAGTCCATAGCTTCCCTCATAGTCATACCTGTAATAGCACACAATGTGCCTAGAGCAGCATTCAAAATGACCTTTTTCCAAACTGCAGATTGGAAATTTTCTTGAAACTCTGTCGTTAATCCAGTTTTAGACATCAATTCGGCTATTGCTTTAGCCATAGCGTGGTTTTTCGATGAAACTGCACCAATAATATTAGGGGGATTAAAAAAAGTCATATCCACCTTCCCAGGTTCAGTTATGTTTCCTGCGTAGTTGATCACAACACGAAATACTCTTTCGTCCCCAAAATACTTTGTCAGAATTTCCTCATTTCCAGCTCCATTTTGGTGGCTAATAATAAGAGATTTATTGGGAAGAACCTTTTTTAGCTCACTAGCAACTGGTTCTAAAAAGGATGTTTTGGTAGCTATGAAAACAAGATCTGGTTCAATCTCCTTCAACTCTGAAATTGCTAACTTCAGGTGATCAGCATCAAAATGCCCAACAAGACTATCCACTCCACTAACTTGTAATCCGTTTTCTTGGATTGCTTTCATGTGATCTTTCCAGATATCCACCAAAGTGACATCAATATTTTCTTTAATTAAATAAGTTCCTAATATTCCGCCAGCAGGTCCTGCTCCTACAATCGCGACTTTCCAATCCTTAATATCCATTTTTTTTCACCATTTATTCATCAATAATGTCTGAATATCTCTCTCTCAATCTTCGATGCAGTATTTTTCCAGTCGGTGTCCTCGGCATTTCGTCTTTTGAGATAAAATCAACACTTTTCGGTTTTTTGAACCTAGCTAAACAATTAGCACAATGTTCTATTATTTGTTGTTCAGTTATAGTCACGTCATCCTGAGGAATGACAACTGCTTTTACAGCCTCACCCCAAACCTCATGAGGGACACCAATGACCGCAACGTCAAATACACCTGGGACTTCGGAGATACTTTCTTCTACTTCTGACGGATAGACATGTTCTCCCCCTGTGATAATCATGTTGTCTTTTCTGTCAACTAAATAGTAATATCCATCGTTATCCCTTCTAGCCATATCCCTGGCGCTGAAAAATTCTCCATGCGTACTTTGAGCAGTTTTTTCTGGCATTTTTAAGTACTCAGTGAATAACATAGGACTACGTGAGAATAATTCTCCTACTTCACCTTCAGGTACAGCTTCACGAGTATCCGGATGAAGCAGCCTAATTCGGTCTGAACCACAACATTCCCGCCCAATAGAACCCGCTTTCTCAATTTGTTCTTCAGGTCTCAAAATTGTAACCAGACCTGCTTCAGTGGACCCGTATGCCTCAAAAAGTCTTGCATTAGGGAAAAATTCTAGGATTTGGAGCTTTGTTTTTCTTCGAACTGGAGCAGAGGATGTTAGGAGTTGCTTGAGAGAGGATCTGCTATATTTAGAAGTGATCTCTTCAGGAAGGTTCAATATAAGAGTATAATGGGTGGGGACTAAGGATGTAAAAGTTGGGAGTTCCCGATCCACTAATTTTAAGAAATGCTCTGGCTCAAATCCCCATTCCTTTCCCAAATAGGCACTTGCTCCTATATATGTAAAGACAAATGTGTAGAACGTCGAATTGACATGCGCAAGTGGCATAATGATTAGCGCATGATCATTGGGCGTAAAACTATAATCGGTTGCATTTATTAAAAAGAAAGCAGTGTACGAGCGATGAGATCGTACCACTCCTTTAGGAACGCCTGTAGTCCCTGAAGTGTACAAGATTATCCAAGGATCCTCATCTTCAATTTTTATCGCTGGGAGCTGGTTTGAAGCTTTTTCTATCAAAGCTTCAAAGTACTGCCAGTCATCTCTTGAATCATCGTCTATAATAAAGAATTTATTCTCAAAAAGTTTTGTTAACTCTTCCCGTGTAGTGTTAATATCATCTGCGTATCTTTTCTCGGTGATCATCATTTTAGCGTCGGAATTTTGGCAAATATAGAGCCCTTCCCGTGGTGTTAACCGAAAATTGATCGGGACAATTACTACACCCGCTTTACCCGCAGCAACATAGATCTCTACGAATTCAATGCAATTGTTTAGCACTGTAGCGATACGATCACCCTTTTTCAGACCCAAGTCCAAAAAAGCATTAGCGAGCTTGGTAGTTCGCTCATCAAAGTCTTTAAAGGTAATAGATCGTCTTCGGTCCTTGAAAGCTAATTCATTTGGTCTTATTTGAGCATGTACTTTTACAATATCATGCAAGTGCAACCAAGACACGAGTGGTCCGTCCTTTTCTCTCTGTAGGTCGTTAGAATCCAGAACGTTGCAATGTAATAATAGATACGTCTATCATTCATTGACTTAAATGAATTATGTTCTTACTTAGAGAGTGAGTATGGGTTGAAGAAGCGAGCGGATTAATGTAAAATAGTAATATTCTGAGTTATTTTGCTCTTTCTAAAAATAAATTAACTGAATACGTCCTCTTCTAAAGCATATAGGGCTGCACCCAAGGCTACAAAGAGCTGAGGGGAAGAAGGTACAAGGACTGCCTTATTCAATTCCTGTTCGAATATCTCTACGATAGTAGGGTTATGAGCTACCACACCACCTGTTAGAACAACTTCGTTGTCTAGAACATCTATCTCTAGAACTCGTCTGGATATAGATACAAATGCCCCTCGTACAATATCTTCAAGAGATTCTCCTTCTCTAATCCGGCTTAGCATTTCTGTTGCCGCAAATACAGTGCAATAGCTCCCAATTTGACTGGGATTGCTTGATTGTTTTGCTAGCCTATCTAAATCAGCAAGTTCGACTCTAAGTTTCAAAGCAAGTTCTTCTAGGAATGTTCCAGTACCTGCTGCACATTTTCTATTCATTTTAAAGCCAGTTCGTTTTCCATCCCGCGTCTTAATTATTTTTGAGTCCTGTCCACCGATGTCAACTATAGTTAAGGTTTTATGATCAGAAAAGAGGAAATAGGCAGCCTTTGCCGAGCAACTTATCTCTGTAATAGAAGAAATGGACATTGGCAGATTCTGAACGTTTTTTCGTCCATAACCAGTTGTAACTACCCTTTTAATGTCTGAAATATTGTATTTATCTGTTAAAGCTGCCCGAAGTGCCTGTTCAGCAGCGCTTCGTAAATCTGTTGCAGAATAGCGAATATTTGAACCACAAATATGTTTAGCTTGGTCTATTATAACTGCTTTCGTGAAAGAAGATCCTATATCAATTCCAGCAAAGAGTGACACATTCTTTTCTCCGATTCTTTTTGTGCACAAATTTATTGATGATTCTTCATTCTTTATTTTTTCTTCCTCTCCTAACCCCTTTTTTGGTAATATTAGACAAAAAACCTAACATCATTTTGACAAAATCTAACATGATTTTAATTAATATGGTAATGTATTCTCAATATTCCCTTTATTTAGGATATCCAAAAAATAGTAATCATAACTACTTTTTCTTATTTTCTTTTTCTCTCTCTTTTCTTTATTTCTTTCTCTCTATTAATTGCGATAATCGGAGTTTTTTCTCATAAACAACGTAATTCTCTTATTTTCAGTTAGCAATAATGGATTAAAAAAAAAGGCTAGAATTTTAAATTGTGGAACAAAATTTAGTTAAATTCCTGCTAGCTGTTCAACGAATGCTTCAATATTTGTTTTTGTTTGTTCTTCACTGTAGACGCTTAAGTCATTAAGGTCTGCATCTATTACTAGGTTAGGTACATTATTCTGATTCGTTAAACGTCTAGGCATTCCATAACTCGCATTTGAATTATTAGGGCAGGTCCGAGCGTTATGATAAATGATTCCACCGATTTTGAACTTCTCGATCATGTCCTGCATATATTTCTCTTTACTAGCTTCTGAGAGGTTGACAAATAATTTCGTATATGCTTTCGCCATACTGGCAAGAGGCTCATTAGAATTAAAATCGCTAAAAATCCAGCTATTACAATATGTAGATGCAACAATACATGTCTTTAATTCTAAGAAAAGCTCTGAAAGGGCTCTTAATTTTCCCCAGATAGGCATTCCATCCCAGTAAAGGCGGTATTTTTCGTTTTCTACTGCTGCAACCCTATTTTCTATTCGTTCTTCAAGTTCTTGTTTTAGTTGTTTGTAATAATCGACTGCAACTTGTTCTCCTCTCAAACAAACTGCAGGTAGCATATGGATACAGCCATCAAAGAAGGTTAATGGGGAAGGGACTGCGGTGGCTGTCTCTAAAACTTCCAACCAAAGGTTAGAGCATTCCTGTGAGAGTTGCACTGTTTTTTCTAACTTCTTCCTCTCAAAACTATATTCCGATATTTTTTCCAATGGTTCAATCATTTGTTTAAGTTGGTCTTCCACATAACGAATCTGACTCTGATTGGTTTCATCAATCGCTTTTGGTGAATTAACCCCTACAAAGGGGACATTGAATCTTCGTGCATAGTAAGCAAACCAGTCTTGAACATCCCTGCACTGATTGGTATTATAGACAAGTACATCGGGCTTAGGAACTTCATCTATTCCATAAGCCTTAGTTAAGGGTGTTTCTTTTCTCAAAAATGCCCCAACATCGCTTGTCAGGTAAGAACAAATCTCTGGTGAGTAACCCTGAGCGATAGCTATAGGAATGTAATCATTTGCTCTACGACTAGAACCAAGCATAGCCGAATGGTTTTCAGGGTAATATACCTTAAAATTCATAGCTAAAAGTAGTTCAGCTGGTCCTACACTGGAACACCAAGCCACTTTCTGAGTAGGATCTTTTGCGGCTTTATCTAAATCTTGATAATAGCTGGTAGATATTTCCCTAAGTTTTTTCGTTGAATGTATGGGCTTACGTTTGCTCAATGCAATTATCACCAAAAATTTGCCTTCTTTTCTTTCTTTATCCTGATAGAAGAAATATCTTTTCGAACTCTTACAACTTTTTTTCTCTCCCCATATTATATTTTTACCCCAAAGAAGGAATATCGCCAATTAAATGGAGTACTAGAAAACTATTCGCATTTCTTCAGATTTTACACTCTTTGAAGATTAAAAATTGCTATAAATTAGTTTTAATCTCCTAACTAGAGGGAATTAAAAAAAAGGAAGGCATAAGCCTCCCGTACCCGTCTCTAAAACTTTCTCGCTGATGGTTGAAAATTCTAAGATTTGAATGATGTCTCTTATTATTACTTCATTTTCTGATAGAGTTCTGCAGTCTTTGCCGCGTCAAATATAGGAACAATTTCAAACTCCAATTCAGGCATATAGTGTAAAACCATCTTGGATAGTTTCTCAGGGTCATCGGCTTCCGTTAACTGAAACCCCTTGAATTGTCCTGCCATTGAAAAGCTATCAGAGAATGATTTCGGATAGTCATCAGGACTCTTTTCGCTTTTTGCTCTAAAATCCATCCATTTTTTCAGTACCGTATCCATATCTTCAGGGTTGAATTCCCAAAAGGCTATATATTTCATTCTTTCACTCTCCTATTCATAAATTGATGTAGCCCAGTAATTAGCACCATAGTATATAGATTTTTTCATCAACGGCAAATTCAGGGATAGGGAAAAAGAAAAGGAGTTGTATAAGAATTTTATTAGCAAGCAGCGAGTTTTTCCCGGAGAGCCTTTGTTAATATAGGAACGACTTTCTTTAGATCCCCAACAATACCATAGTTTGCCACATTGAAAATTGGAGCATTAGGATCTTTATTAATTGCGATTATAACGTCGGATCCCGACATTCCTACGAGATGCTGGATTTTTCCTGAGATCCCACATGCGATATAGATTGTCGGTGAGACAGTTTGACCGCTCTGTCCAACCTGGATTGATTTCGGTTTCCAGCCTAAATCGACTGCTGCTCTACTAGCACCTACTGAAGCGTTTAGTACCCCTGCTAATTCTTCTATGAGTCTAAAATGCTCTTCATCCATTACACCTCTACCCCCCGAGACAATAACGTCCGCCTCACAGATTGGTACTGTGTCATCACATTCCATGCTGATCATTTCTTTTGTTACTGTTCTTATTCCTCGAGGGTCTATTTTTACAGGCATTTCAATAATTTCAGCAATCCTATTATGATCTGGGTCTCCCCTCTCCATCACATTAGGTCGAACTGTGGCCATTTGGGGTCTAGTTACAGATATTATATCTGCCATTATATTACCGCCAAATGCAGGTCTACTCTGTAGTAATTTTCCATCTAATATGGATAACCCAGTACAGTCAGCTGTGAGACCAAGTTCCAGTGTCGCAGCTACCCTAGGGGCTAAGTCTCTTCCAAGCTTTGTAGCGGGATAAATTACTATATTGGGCTCGTATTTCTGTATCATGCCGACAAGGACAGAATTATAAGGGTCTGTATTATATTCCTTAAGGACTTCATCCTCAGCAAGGTATATTTTGTCTGCGCCATAAGATGCGAGCTCTTTACAGAATTTCTTGATATGACTGCCGACAAGAACCGCACTAACACCCTGTTTCAGTTCATTTGCCAGCTGTCTAGCCTTTCCAAGTAATTCAAAAGTAACGTTTCTTAGTTGATCATCTTTTACCTCTGCAAAGACCCAAACATCTTTGTAACGTGAAAAATCAATATCTTTTCTCTCTTTTCTTTCAATTTCGATAGCAGAGTCCCTGCAAACCTCCACACAGGCGCCGCAATAGTTACAAGTGTCTCCAATTACCGCAATCTTATTTATGATTGTTATAGCACCAAAAGGGCAGGCTTTTATACAGTTTCCACAGCCAGTGCAGAGTTCTTCATTGAGTCTTATCATCAGATCACCTTAACTTCAGTTGAAGGGTAGCTTATTGGATTGCGTGGTTTTTTCTGATTAAGTGTGTTTCAATTGGTTCAGTATTTAATTTTTTTGAGTGTTCTGAGGATGTTGCCTAGGGAGAGGTCAGACAACCCGTGAAACTACCTTCCAATGCATAATTCTCAATCACCTGAGAAATAGCCTTTCTATGTGTAATCTCCTAGATCTGCTTATAAAAAAAAGCAGTAACCTAAATAAAATATATGAGATACTATGAGAATTAGATAATTCGTAGTACAGATTCTGCCTATTGAGTGAAAGGAAAAAGATAGAGAATATAATTACCTGAAGTTCTAAGCCTTTAGAACACTCTACTAGATACTGTTTTTTCTTTTAAGAGTTTTAAAGAGGATTTTCATGGAAATAAATGGTGTAACTGGCTAATTCTGTCGGTAAGATTAACCCCAACTTGTTCTAATAGATCTAAAAACGTTTGCAGCCAATTCTCATCAACGAACTGTCGTTTAATATCATATATGTCTCTTTTTTTCAACAAGGATCTATTAAACATCTTTTTGACTATATTTCAATGGCGCCCACAGATGATCTCCTCATAGCTAAATCGCTTTTTCCGTGGAAATTCGTGCCTTTTCTGAGAAAAAGTGACGTCATCCCACCATAGCGTTATAGTTATTTCTTAGAAACAGAATCACCATCAAAAAAATGTCGGGACATACATTCGATTTATTGAATTCATTTAAAAAGAACTAATAGAATGGAGCAAAGGCGGCTGTAACAACTGATTCGGGAATGGCTTCAGCATTTGAAACGCTGTATCACAAAAAACCGGTTTCTCGTAACTATAGTAATTCTTCTCCTATGGTCAGTTATTTTAGTAGGAGGATTCTATTTCGGGGCACCATATCGGATAGCACTTGAACTTTCACCTAATCCATGGCATAGTATTACCGCTGATACATATCCTGAGGTGGGTGTGACCGCTATTGACTTTGTAAACTCCTATCATGGTTGGTTAGGTGGAGAAAATGGCTTTATTATGACAACCAAGGACGGAGGAAACACATGGGAAAACCAAACTTCTGGAATTAGAACAACTATTCAAGCTCTGGACTTTTATAATGCACAAGTAGGTATTGCAATAAGTAAAGAAAATCATATTTTTGTGACAGAAAATGGGGGGATAACATGGAGATCGTTGGAAAATACAGACTGCAAATTACTTTGGGACGTAATGATTTGTGATTCCAATAACGCTTGGGCGTTAGGATGTATGGGAAGATTTTATAGAATTGATATTCCTGGAGATAATTGGACGCTTGTATCCGAGTTATCTCTTTCTCTTTTTAGCCTAGCTATGATAAATCACACACATGGTTGGGCAACAGGTAGCAATGGTGTAATTGTACGAACGCAAGATGGGTGGCAAACATGGGAACAACAGAAATCTGATGTTTTACAGCCTTTTTATGGGATTTTTTTCTGGAACGAGCAGAAAGGATGGGTAGTAGGTGATAAAAGCATAATTCTAGCCACAACAGATGGTGGAATGCACTGGTACACTCAACATGTATATCGAGGTCTTTTCGCTTCTGGACGCGGATTTACTGATGTATTTTTTATTTCTGAATCCAAGGGTTGGGCTGTTGGTAGTGGGATTTATTACTCGGAGAATGGGGGTAACTCATGGTACAAAATTCCACATACTTCAGGGCCTCAACACATTACCTTTGCTAATAAGAATCATGGATGGGCAGTATGGTATCGCAAAGAAAGGAGCCTAATGACCACAGTTGGCGGAAGCATAAAAATTAGTGAAGATTTTTCCAATATCGTCTTTGTATTGGTTTTAATTTGTGGAATTTCTTCAATATTCATTTTACTCGCTTGGAAATGGTGTACATTAACAAAAACCAAAAATCAGTCAAAATAGAGCAATAAAAAGAGGTAAAATTTGTCCTAAAATAAAAATAAAATTAAATCTAAAGATTTAAAATGATTGGTAGATCTTTTTAAATCACCTGATCCTTAGATAGTAATTCCATCAGTTTCTTAACTGCAGCTTTGGGCTCATCGGTAATCACAACGCCTTTCTCTTTCACAGGAGGACTATAAACCTTAATAACCTGTGTCAGCGAGCCTGCTAACCCATAATTGTCTTTTTCACCGCCGAGGTCATCCGCATTCCAAGTGATGAAAGGTTTCTTCTTTGCTCCAATTATTTTCGGCAAGGGAGGATTTGTAGGTTCAAATGAGGATGGAGTAATTCCTGTTAGAAGCGCAGGCAGTTTAGCTTCCACAATTTTATATCCATCCTCCGTTTGGGCTTTGGCCACCAGTCTTTTTGGCTTAATTTCTTCAACACTTTCCACGTATGTAACTTGTGGAATACCGAGTTGAGCAGCTATTTCTGGTCCAACTTGCGCTGTGTCCCCATCGATTGCTTGATAACCGCAGAATATTAGATCAAAGTCTCCGATCTTTTTGATAGCTTGAGTAAGTGTGTAGGCTGTGGCCCATGTATCTGCTCCTGCTAGGGCTCTATCACTGAGCAAGATTGCCTTGTCAGCACCCAGTGCAAGACATTTCATTAGTTCTTTCTTTGCTTGAGGAGGACCCATCGAAATAGCAACAATTTCATCTCCCTCTTTTTTCATTCTAACAGCTTCCTCAAGGGCGAACTGGTCAAAAGGGTTTAAAATGCTTGGAACCCCTTCTCTGACTAACGTATTGGTCTCGGGATCGACTTTGACCTCGGTGGTATCGGGAACCTGTTTCACACAAACTATGAATCTCACAATCATCACATATAGGTTTTTTGTATATTTGACGGCTTAAAAGTGTATTAAAAAAAAGAAAAAGGGTGTTTTTTTATTTGTAAGCGATGAAATCTTTGCCGAGTAGTTCTCTTGCAACAATCATCTTCATAATTTCTCTTGAACCCTCAGCAAGTGAAAATGATCTAACAGCTCTCCATGCAGCCTGATCGGGGCACTCTCTCGAATAACCAAAGGCACCTTGCCATTGCATTACGTCATTAATCGCATTGCATGCCCAATCTGATGCGAACATTTTTGCCATCGCTACAGCTTTGCTTACTTCAAATCTGCCTGCCTTGCCTTCCTGTTCTCTGTCAATAAGCCATAATGCCTTATATCCCATATCTCTTAATGCACTGAGCCGTGTATAGTGTTCTGCCAATCGGAAATTTATCTCCTCGAATTTTCCGAGAGCAGTGCCGAAAACTTTTCGCTCTTTCACATATGCCATGCCATTTTCCAGAGATTTTAGACCTGCTGCTGCGCATATTACCGATATCAATGCCCTTGCATATTCATATCCTTCATGAACGATGTAAAATCCTTTATTTTCTTCTCCAATGATATAATGTGCTGGGATTTTTACCTTATCTGCGGAAAAGCCACCGCAGGAGATTCCTTCTCTGCCTAAATCGGAGATATACGTTGGGGTAATTCCTTCAGCGGTTAACGGCAGGTAAAACATTGTCATTCCCCTGCTACCACGTTCAGGTGTCTGATGTGCAATTGTAACATGTCCTCCACCGCCTGTTGCAGATTCTCGTACCCCGCTTATGTACATCTTTTCACCATCAACAACGAATCCATCACCGTCTTTTTTTATCGTCATTGTACTACCGACTACATCTGAACCCGCATCACTCTCGGTGGTTGCTATCCCTAGAAACCAATCCCCATTAACTACATTTGGGAATATTTCCTTTTTTGCTTCTTCAGTACCATATTTATTGAAGAGAAATCCCCAAGATGCTTGAACCAGATAATAGACGGGGATACTTCCAGTCATATCTACTTTTCCCAGCTCTTCGGCGATGACTCCAGCGCTCACAGCGTCCAATCCTGAGCCACCGTATTCTGGATCGGCTGTACAGGCAAGAAGGCCAAGTTCCGCCATGCCTTTCTTTATATCCTGAGGTATCTCTTTGGTTTCTTCCATTTCAAGCGCAATAGGCGCAATTTTCCTTTCACAAAAGTCTCTTACACTTTCTCTAAACATTTCTTGTTCTTCAGTAAACTGAAAAGCCATAAGCTACACCAATTATTGAAGTTTTTGCTTAAAAACCTTATTCTAAATTCTTTTTTGAGTTTAGTCGATTCTCGACCTGTGGCGATACGAAGTATCGACCAATTTTTGAATTTTATTTGATGGGAAAAAGGAGAAGAAAGAGATGTAGCAGTATTTTGTTAACAAATTTTTATCAAAGCTTTATCGGGATCGTTTTTAGTTTCTATCATTTAACGTTTTGGGAATTTTAACCCTACTGTTCCCCGCTTACGCTTATTTAGTTATTATTATAGCTGAAAAATAATTGGTGAAATCAAAATGAATCCAAAAGAACTACTTGATGAGACAGTAGGTAAATCCATCGTTGTTCTTGGAAATGAAGCGATTGCTCGTGGTGTTCTTGAGGGTGGTGTACAAACTGTCTTTTCCTATCCTGGTACTCCCTCGAGTGAAATTATGAATACATTAGCTGCTCTATCAAAAGAGGTTGGCTACTATGCGGAGTTCTCAGCCAATGAAAAGATAGCCATGGAAGGTGCTTTCGCGGCAGCTATGAGTGGAATTCGGTCTCTCTTTATTGCCAAACATGTTGGCCTCAATGTAGCAATGGATGCCCTGATGTCAGCAGCGTATATGGGTGTCCGTGGGGGAATGGTGATTATTTCCGCCGACGATCCTGGAATGTGGTCCTCACAAAATGAACAAGACAATCGTTGGCTTGGACGTTTTGGCAATCTTCTCATCCTAACCCCTAGTGACGCACAAGAAGCCTTGGAGTTTACTCGTGAAGCCTTTGACATTAGTGAACAATTTGGACTTCCTATTTTGCTTAGAACTACCACACGAGTTAATCATAGTCGAAGCAATGTTTCATTAGGAGAGCTCATGAAACAGACCTATCCCCATCAGAATCCCGGTCGTAGTTTCGAAAGAGATCCACAACGATTTGTCTCTTTACCAATAAACGCCCGAATCAATCATGTTAAAGTCCTAGACAAGCTAAAAGAAGTCGAAGAATGGGCTAATACATGTAAATACAATCAAATCATTGAGGGTACTGGTAACGTTGGAATTATCACCTCAGGGGTTAGTTTTACCTATGTTATGGAAGCTCGTCGAGAGTTGCCCCTCAATTGTCCTGTCCTAAAGATAGGAATAGATCATCCATTACCTAAAAAGAAAATCATCGATTTTATTAATGGTTATAAACTAGATAGGCTTATTCTTATTGAAGAAAATGAGCCAGTCTTGGAATTGGGTGTACGAGCTATTGTTAATGCTGAAGAACTTTCAACGAAAGTTTACGGAAAAAATGAAGGCATAACGCCCTATACAGGTGAGTTAGACACGAGAGAGGTAGTAAAGGGTCTTACTTTAGCAATATCCTTGAATAATGGCACAAAAGAGGTACCTAGCATTAAACCCGAGAATGTCGTGGATAGGCCTCCAATTCTTTGTCCGGGCTGCCCCCATCGATCTACTTTCTATGCATTAAATAAAACTACGCGAAGAAGGAAAAATACTATCATTGCCACAGATATCGGTTGTTACACCCTTGGCTTTATGCCCCCATTACATATAGGTGACTCTTGCGTCTGTATGGGCGCATCTATCGGTGTTGCAATCGGTTGGAGCCATTCTGGGCTTAAAGAGGATATTATTGCTGTCATTGGCGACAGTACATTTTGGCATGCTGGGTTAGCGGGATTAGTATCGGCAATTTATAATAGGTCAAATATGACCCTCCTTGTACTTGATAACTTTACCACCGCAATGACCGGGATGCAGGAACATCCCTCAACAGGAAAATTGGCTTCTGGAGAATCTGTGCATCCCTTGTCCATACGGAATGTAATGTGGGGCCTCGGCCTTGAATATATAAAAGTTACTCACGCTTTTAATGTAAAGGAGACCACAGAGGCTTTGAAAGAAGCTATTGCTCATGAAGGCATCTCTGTCGTAATTTCAGAAGGTATTTGTCAAATTAAAAAACGTATGAAAAAGCGTGCTGGTGAGTTTTATCCGTACCACGCCGTTGCCGACGAATATTACATCTCTCCATCAGTTTGTATAGGATGTGCAACTTGTGCTACGAGACTTGCTTGCCCTGCTATCTCATGGTCCGATAAAAAGACGGATAAAGGCAAAATGATCCCGAAAATCGATCCGACTATTTGTGAGCCCTGTGGGGTCTGCGTCCAAGTCTGTCCAACAGGAGCTATAAGAGGAAAAGACCGTAAGAAGTAACCTGGAGGAAAAAAGATGGAAAAACCATATGAAATTCTTTTATGCGGCGTTGGGGGTCAAGGAATTCTCACAATCTCCGATATACTCTGTGAAGCAGCTAATAATATGGGACTCCAAATCCGTGGAGCTGAAACACATGGTATGGCCCAACGAGGAGGCTCAGTTGTTTCCTATCTCCGTATAGCGAAAGAACATGTTTATGCTCCTTTAATTTCTGAGAGATGTGCTGATGTGATTGCTAGTTTTGAGCCTGTAGAAGCGTTACGTTATGCAACGTATATCCAACCAGATGGGCATATCATCACTAATCTATATCCTATCGTTCCTCCGAGTGTTACGATAACCAAAGAGCCTTATCCCGAATTGAACAATGTTTTAGAAAACGTTAAAGAGTTTACATCTAATCTAATAGCCTTTGATGCTACAAAAATCGCTCAAGAGTTGGGTGCTGCTGTTGCTCAAAATGTAGTTATTCTCGGTGCTCTATCTACTGTTCCAAACTTCCCTATTCCTGAAGAAGAGCTTATGAAGGCCTTAAAAACAACAGTTAAAGAAAAATTTATTGAATTGAATATTAAAGCTTTTCAAGAAGGACAAAAAAAGGCAATTGAGATTTTTAAAGAATCATAAAACTTATTTCTACTTCTTTCCAACAAAGAAACATGAATGACACAGTACTATTAGTTATAGACATGCAGGTAGGGAATTTCATAGGCTCAGATCCCATCTATGCAGGAGATAATCTCCTTACAAAAATCAGCAGTTTAATAGGTAAAGCCCGTTCAGCTAAAGTACCAATAATCTATATTCAGAATTGTGGCGGTAGCGGTGATCCTGACGAACCAGGGACACCCGGGTGGGAAATCCATCCTTCCATTGCTCCAGTTAAGGAAGATGTAGTGATCCAAAAAAAAACTCCCGATTCTTTCAATAATACAAACTTAAAAAGCGAATTAGATGCTCAAGGGGCTAAAAAACTAATTATTGCGGGGCTACAGACCGAATATTGCGTGGATACAACTTGTCGCCGTGCTTTCAGCTTAGGATATGAAGTTAATTTAGTGAAAAATGCGCATAGCACGTGGGATTCCTCTGTTCTTACAGCTTCACAAATTATCGCACATCATAATGATGTACTCGGCGCGTTTACCACAGTGAAGGAAGAAAGTGAGATTCAATTCTGATTCATTTACTAAAGCGCTCATCTGCGAGAGGCGGCTCAGTTTTATTCTCTGTTTTAGGGAGCCAGCCTTCAGTAGCTTCACTAAAATTATCAAACTTGGGGACGTATGGCTTGATGTCAAGGAGAGGGGTGCCATCGATTACATCAACCCCACGAACAAAGAGAGTTGTATCCTCAATTTTCTCAAGCCGTACTGTTGAAAGTCCTATAGGGTTAGGTCTGGGTGGTGCTCTTACAGCAAAGATCCCATGCTCTTCTTTATCGAGAAAAGGACGAACTAAAGGCTTCCATTCTGTAGTTTGATGGAAATGATAGAGTAAAATGATGTGAGAAAACCCATCAAGATCTTTCAAACCTTCCTTAAACTGAGGGAAAAGCTCTATCGTCCCCTGTTCATCCGAAAAGGCCGATTGAATAGGGATGCCCTTAGCCAACTTGAAAGGTGTTCTAATTACGCCAATTGGAATGTATGTGAAAGTAGTCATCATTAATCCCGTATCATTTATAGAAATGAAATTTAGTTGAGCTATTCTTTTCTCTACTTTTTTTGTTTCTGCTATTCATAAGGCATTATTTGAAGTATTTCTGCCGAAAAAAAAATTCACAGGAATTCACGAATAGTGGGTAGATTTGGGGCTTTCCAGCATGCTCCCTCAAAACTATACTGACTCATTCGAGTTAACACCTCATTAGGACTGTAGTGGATACGTTTAACCCGCCTAAATTCTTTCTGGTATTGTAGTTCTGGTGTGACTTCAGGTACATATAAACGAGATTTTGTTAGATTTACACCATCATCTGGCTCTTCAATGGATTTTAAAGTTTCCTGGCGGGCATACAGGAACTTTATTCCCTCTGTGTGAAATTTTAGGTTATCTCCTTCAACCACATACTCAGGTCTCCAAAGAAGAAGGTTACTAAAGAAATAGGGTACTAGAATCCCTTGTTTGAAAAGATTCCCTGCTAACTTCCACATCCAATCTTCTTTTAACATGAACTGTAATCTTAATTGGTAATCGGGAGCAGGTTTTTCTCTGTTTTCGGTGACTAAATCACTCCTAAATCTTACCCCCTGACGACAGCTTTCAAGGACTCTAAGAAGGTCTCTCGTTAATTTAATTTGTTTATGCACGTTTCTTAGTACTGATTGATGCACTCCTCTTTTTGGTTGAGTGGTTTCTTTGTCATACCACTGTCCTTTATTGAGCGCATTATAGTTTTGATAGATGTGTTGTCCCACCTGCTGGTATAATTGGCCATTATTTCTCTTCCCCCATTCCTTTAACTGTTTTTGTTGGTCAACGGGATAGAGAAATTCCACGGAGAAACGAGCGGGAAATAATTTTTCATGATTAGGAGAATGTAGTTCACAGCGGTACGCAAAAGGTTTGAATTTTTCTAATAATAAGGAAAGTCTATCAGCAGACCGTAATTCGATCTCAGCACGGACCCAATTCAAACCGAGAGTTTCCACTGCAACCATATATCCGAAGACCATTTCAAATTTCTTTAAACGGGATAGAGTTTTTTGTTGAGATAGGTCGCTCAGTTTAGCTAATTTTCTAATGCTGACATCACTATATTCCTGAATCGCATAACCCACCGTATTGAGAAATTCTATATCTTCGTCAGGAATTAAAGGGAATGGAAATTCTGCCGAGTGAGGGCGAGCTACAAATTGAAGTTCCTCATAATCGGGACCCCCAGTGCGAACAACTTGCATGACTCGTCTAAATAATTGGAAGGCAGATTCTGCAAGGTTAAAAATGAGATAAAGTCGCATCTTCCATGTGCAAAGAGCTAAAATATTAATACGCGGATCCAGTTCAAGAGAATCGATGTCCCAAATTTCTCTAATCTCGGTGAATATTTTATAACTTTCTTCGGGGTCTAATAAATGATTCCCCAGTAACCGCACCATGTTCGCTAATGCTGGTTGCAGATTCTCGGGAGTTTGAGGAATAATATCGGTTGTAAGTTTCCATAACGCGGTTCGCAAGTCACTTAGCCTATCCGCAGGTAACATGGTAATTAAATCCCTCTCTTTTGATAAAGGAGGTAATCCAATCGATATCCATTATCTTTTCCATATAGCTATTCTTAAACACTACCTAGTCGTTATGATGATTTTTTTCATTATAGTTAATTCTAGCTCCTTTGATGTTAAAATATTGATCAGATATAAGTGTTGGACGCAGCTAGCTTCAAAGGAAGGGATGAATAATAGAAATCAGCGAGGTGATTCTTAACTCTGATAAATGGAGCCTCACCTATCTTTTCCCTCACTCGCTTTATAAAGGTCTGAAGAAGAGAAATCCACTTCATTGCATTCGTCTTTTATTGGACATCACTTTCACTTCACCCATACCATCTTAGCCCCAATTTTAATTTAGGGATATATAAATAGTTTGAGAAACTTGTATGAGTATATATCTTATGGAAGAAATTGGGGAGCTTATATTCTACTCATTTTTTTCACTTATATTCTGCTCTCTCTACCTTTCCCCCTTTTATATATTAACCTTTGCATTCAAGAGGTTTAATAAGCTTTTATAAAGTTATATCAGAAATAATAAATCCTTGTGGATGTAAGGGTTATTATGGGGCGGCAGGGTTATATTATAGTATTAGACAATGAATCGCAACCTAAAGACAATTAATTCCCGTGTGATATGATTATCACATTCGTTAAGCTCTATCTCTCTCCTAAATTTGTTTTATTCTCCTTTATCCACTTGGTTTCATTGAATAAGCTTAGTAACTTATAAATGTTTTTAATAACATTATAATATGTGCAAGAATGTCGGAAGTAGTTACCAAAAGGATAGTATAGCTAAAAGAGAACACTTTCGACGAATAGTGGGGGAAAAGCACATTAGAAAGGGGGGTGGCGAATAATAGATCTATAAGGTGTCAGAAAATGAATTTACCGCCAGGTTCGGGACAAGGCGGAGGACAACCTCCTAATTAAGGCCTGATCTCGTATTCTTCCTTTCTCTCTTCTTTTTTTTTCAGTTGAATGCCTAGTTTGAATGACTTGTTATTGAAGTACTAAATTATTGAAAATCATGTAGATCTGGAAGTTTAGGGCATTTCCAGGATGATTTTTTAAAATCATACATGTTTACCTGAATCAAAGGCCGTGGTGAAGCCCAATAAAGTCGTTTAAGAGATCTGACTTCAAATTCTTCAAAATCGCTCACAGAAACCTTGGGTACATATAGACGGAATACCTTTTGGTGCTGATTCCAAGCTTGTTTTTCTACATTAAATGGTTGAAGCATTTCTCCACGGGTATATAGATAGCTTTTTGCTTTATCCTGAAGCGTTAGCTCTTCACCTTCCAGAATAAATTCAGGGTCGAATCTAAGAAGCTCACTATATAAAAATGGAACTAATATTCGTTTTTGAAAAAGCTCAGCGGCTGTTTTGTGCGCCCATTTCTCCCTCATTTTCAGATATGACCCTAGCCTATGAAATGGAAGAAGACAATCAGCAGTTTCTGCTTTTCTATTTCCAAGAAAAGCTGCAGGCTTCAGATATGTTTCAGTAATCCTAAGAAGTCTCTTATTCACTTCAAGCTTATTGGAAGTAATTATAATAGAAGTTCTTGACCCTTTTGACTTTAGACGAGTAGTACCTAAAGGATCCCATTGATCTTTATATAGCACATTAAAGTTCTGGTAGAGATATTGTTCGACTTTACGAAGTACTCTTATTTTATTTCTGGCAGCCCATTTGAATAGCGGTTTTTCTTGTGAAATTGGGTACAGAAATTCCATAGAAAGCTGTGTAGGATAGAGATCATTCTCTTTTGGAGTCTTAGAAGGTGAAGTATGCGCTTCACATCTATAGATAATAGGTTTGATTCTTTCTAAGAGTTGAGGCCAGTTTTGATTAGAGCTAATTTCAATTTCTACTCTTAACATATATAATCCAAGAGCTTCAAATGCAACCAGGGATCCAATAACCATTTTAATCTTATTAAGATACCAAATGAGATCTTTTTGGGAGCAAGCCATCTTGTTTGCTAGATAATTGATTGTTAAGTTACTTTGCGACTGTTGACAGGCTTGACTTATTCCAAATAAAAATTTCATATCCTCCTCTGGAATTCTGGGTAAAGGGAATTTCTTAGAGTTAGGTATACAGCATAGCTCCAAATTAGTCTCTAGTTTATGATCATTGTACCGAATGACCTTAATTATTTCTTGAAATAGACTGAAGGCGATTTCTGGCTGATTAAATGTGAGATAAAGTTGTAGTTTCCAAGCACAATATGCTAATAATTCTACTTGGTTGTTTGATTCAAGAGATCGATTTAACCAGATTTTTTGAAGTCTAAGATACAGTTTTTGGCTTACCTCAGGAGAAAAAAAGTGATTAGCCATCAACCAAGCCATATCCGCTAATGAGGGTTGAAGTTCTACAGGCATTTTAGGTAGAGTCTTAGCTACAAATAACCAGATGGCTTCTCGGAACTTGTCAACCCTTTTAACCGCAGACATGTTAGTAATTCACCAAATTTAGATTAATTTACGAAAACCCTAACTTCTCGTCAAACAGTCTAAGAAGAGTCAGTTTTAGCAGCAAATCTACACTCTTAGCTTCTTATTCTATTGTTGGGCATTCTCCCTCATATACTTTTGATAATACCCCTATAATCCCCAGTCTCAATTGTAAACACTTCTCATAAGTATTCCCTCCCTAATTCCAGCAAAAAACCTGCAATATAACCCAAAAAAAGGCTCTATTTGTAACTTATCTATTAAAAACCATCATAAATGGACTTAGTGACTTTTTCTAGTCACAGGCTCTTTATAAGACGTAAAATATTCTTCATCCATTCTAAAAACTTACCTCAATTCAACATTCCTCCATTGCTTTCCTCTCCTACCCCAGGTTCTATGCAATACAGTTACACATAGGGTAGGAAAAGTCCATACCGAGTTTAGTCCACATAGCGAGGGTTTCCTTGCAGAGACTAACAGACATATAGATGTATTTTTTGCGAAGTTTGTCAATGACGGCTTTATACACCGCATAACGGGCATCAAACGGAACCCCCAGACCCCGATCAGTACGTTCACTAAGGTATTTAGCCCAAGCCTTATTCTTAGCGTTATCCAGTGTAGATTGAAGCCCTCTGGGTGATCCCAACGTAATCCGATCCGGTATTAGATATTTGAAGATCAGATCGATCAGGTCGAGATATTCCTCTTCCCAATTTTCTATAGGCACCATGGGATCAATTCGCAGGCGTACCTCATAACCAGCGTCCTTTAACTTCCTGGCTGCTTCTAACCGGTTCTGAACAGAAGGAACCTTGGCTTCCCACCGTCTAGCGACTTCAAGCGCATTCACTGTAATACTACAAATCGCTACATCTTGACCATTAGCTTCCAGAAGATGTTCTATATAGTCCGATCTAGTGAGAAATAGGATTTTGTGTTTAGTTCGATTGATTCGGCGGTGTTTTTTCACCAAATCGATGATAAACTTACTAAAGGGTTTTTTTCCTTTCTCTCTCTCACCCATGAGACTATCACTTAATTCACCTGTATTAAGGATCTCAGGGCGCGCGGTACTTTGCACAAAACATTCGATATGTCGAGCGATTTTTTTCCTATCTTTATAGTTTGGCTTTGTCTCTCCATCCAGAAGGGGGAGTGTTCCTTGGAGGTAACACCAAGCACAGTCAAAAGGACAACCTGTAGCCCACTTGAGTTGCATAAAATGGGGACAAATTACATCAATCTGTGATTTGGGTGCAGGAGTTGCGTCAAAGATCTCAATAATTGAGCCATCCCCTACTCTCCTACCCCGCCACGCCTTAGAACCGTCTAGATAAGTGTACGGATAAAATTGAATCGAAAGACTCCCGGGGATCTCTTTTTCAATGGTTACTTCCTTCTCCCTAATTTCTGGCCTCTCTTCCTTTTGATCTTCATCAATGAATTCTGTAAGGACGAGTTGTTTACGATGTTCTTTAGCTCCTATTTCTTCAATTATAGTGCCAACGGCTGGTTCAGTTGCTGGAAAGGCGCTCCCCTCAATTTGTACAATGGCTTCTTTCCTTCCTGTTTTAGTAGGGATCTTTTGTTCAATTTCGTGAGCTACCTCAGGAGTAATTTTGGATTGTGACTTGAGCATAGCCTCTTTGACAGGCTTAGAGACTTGTTTCATCGTACGGACGAATGTTTGAACTTTACTGGGAGCAATCTCTTCCTTTTCCACTCGTTCTAAGATCTTAGTGCGTTCTTCTGGAGGTAAACTTTTTGTCTGGGCGATTGAGAAGGTAGAAACTTTATCACTGAAGGAACTGGCATCTCGAAATTCTTTAGCCTTAATAGTTTGTTGGATAGCTGGGGTTGTAAGGCCTAATTTACGTGCTAAATCAGTATAACTCCCATGTCCTTCCCTTATTTCACCTGCTTCTCTCCCTAGTTCCCATAAGTGATAAATTAGATTCTCTCGTTCGATACTGGTCAAATCTTCACGATGGAGATTTTCTGTGCCTGATAGTAATAAGGCCTCGAAATCGTTGATATTCTCATAAATCACCGCGTCTATCTCTTTAAGCCCTGCTTTTTGACAGGCGCGCCACCGCCGTTCGCCTGCTATGAGTTCATAGGATTCTGATTGATTTTTTTTGCGGAGAACAATAGGTTCGATTAAATCGACTTCTGAAATAGATTTCGCTAATTCTTCTAATTTGTCTTCATCGAAATATTGACGAGGTTGGAATGGACTAGGACGAATAGCATTAATTGACACTCTTTTCGCTATAGGCACCTATTTTCCCTTCCTGATCAGTCCAAAGGCTACTTCTGCCCATGGAACTGCCGTCATACTCCATTTCTCCTTGACCGTATCAACTTCGAGGATCTGGGTCTTTTCGGGGTTGATGGTATTGTCTTCACGGATAATTTCCGTGAGGGTTCCAATAGCACTCTCTTTGTCCGCGTGGATCCATTGGGTTTTTCCCGCTTGGACAATATAGAATTTCCCACTTTCAATCTTCAAGCGTTGGATAGACATTAGATATTATACCTCTTTGATAACTTGATTGGATAGGGATAGATCAGTTATAAATACCTTCTTCCACTTCTTGGGTTTTAACAAGCCATGGCATAGCGATAGCATACTTAATTTTATAACACGACTTTATTGATGTTGTACAACTATTTAACGACTTTATTCGGTAATTATATAGAATAAACCCATCAAAGCTACAAAAAGAGCCAAGTCACTTTTGAGCAATGGGTTTCAAGAAAGTGCATTTTAACATCCCAAAGGCTTCTGTTTTTTTTAAGTAGTTCTCTCTTTGTTAAAATGAAGGATCCTAAAGAGTGGTGATATTCTTTAATCCCGTTGGAAATTATTCCTTACTCCCCAACCTACTACTCAATAAGTTCGAGGTGAAAAAAGCATCTAGAACTGATTTAGGTATTATTCCCAATGATCTCCCCGTTCCCATAATTGTAGTTGCTTTAACTTTAATTATTACTTTCTCCTCCGTCATATGTTTAGCACGAAAGAGAAGCTAGTTTTTCCCCTTTTCATTTATTGGTGTTTATCCAACAGGAATCCGTCATAAATCGATAGTTTTTTATTTGATAGATGAAAAGTAGGTACGGGATAAACGTGAGGGTCAAGTATCGAAGCTTTTGTGCGGTCTTTCTGCTATTAAGCTTTACTTTGCTAATGAATGTGAGTGCAAACGGTCATGGTAACATTGGTAACGATTATTACGGACCAACTATTTCTGCTGAACCTTTTCAAGACACCTATGTAGAAGGGGAAAGTGTATATGAGATTGAGATAGGATATACTTGCGCCAGCAATAGCTCTGGTAATGTCACCGCTTATCTTAACGGTGTTTTTATAGAATTATTAGATGCTTGGAAAGCGGAGGATGGTCCAGTGGTGGTTATGGCGGGGGATTATTATCTCGATATTGATGGCTTACCGGTCGGCACTCACAATTACACCTTTGTGAACCAATATGCCACAGGGGAAAGCGCTTCAGCGACAACAATAATTACGGTAACTCCAAAATCGGAGCCTACTTCTTCAGCAGAAACATCTTCTCTTTCCAATCAATTCTCCGCTACAAAAACCTCACAAAGAGCCTTATATTTGCTAGTATTAGAGTCAAAACCGTTTATGTTTTTAATGAGTGCCATTGCAGCACTGTTAGGAGGAATGGCTCTCGCATACCTTGTGGAGCGATTTAGAAAGATATAACGGGCGGGAGAATAGATATAGCACCTGAAGTAGTTCTCTCTCTGTTAAAATAAAGCGCTTTAAAGATTTTTGGTAATTTTCGAACATTCTCCAATCTTTTTACATCCGATAATTCTAAAATATGCAAAAAGGCGATCATCGAAACATAAAAAGAGAAGGAAAAGATGAATGAAACGATGATGCAGTCTATTATTCGCATCCAATATAATTCAAAACGATTTATGTTCCATTTCCATTAAAAGAGTGAGGTATGGGAGAATTTAAATGTGAAGGAATCATAAAGAGAAATCTAGATCACAAATTCTGGGAGATAGTAAAATGAAAGGGAAAAGGCCGAACAATAATGAGCTTCAAAGCTATTTATTAGGACTAATCGGAAAGCTCGAAGATAATTTAGAAAAGGAAGAAGAAGTAGTATTTTCTTCTCAATATGGGGTCGGTTTCTATGATCAATATATAGGTATAATGGGTTATATCAACATAAATAACATATTACCAGCGCTAATTAATCCATTTAAACGCATTAAAAAACTAATGGAGGAACCCAATAAAATAAGTAATTATATTGACGAACTACTTAATTATACAATTATTAAGGCAGAAATTACAGGTAAAAGAAAGCGTAATGCTGAGGATATTGCAGCAAAGATTACAAACTGTATCGATGCAATGATACAACTTGGTAAAGAAAAAACTGAGGAACTACAACATCTCTCCAATGAGTTCAATAACATTGTTAATGATAAGACAGAGAGAGCAGAAGAGGATCTTGATGAAACAAATTTAGTTGACTTCTTGGAAGAAATAGACTACATTCAACGGGTTAATGCTAGTTTTGTATTATCTCTTTATGCTATAATAGATTTTTACAGTAAAGGCTTCATTATTGATGTAATTTCGACAATTCCCCAAAAGCGGGTCTATAATACACAGAATTTTGATCAGGCAAAACAAAATCCTGTTGTTGGCATAAAATGGGGTTTGAAGGAATTAGAAAAGAATAACCCAGGATCTTTGGAAGCACTTAATTCTGTTCTTAGACAAAAAAAGTGGAGAGTTCATGAGAAGACAATTAAGAGATTAAAGGAAATTAGGAATGGTGCTGCACACCAAGATCCCATTGTGTCACTTGAATTGTTACAGACGACTTTTCCCCAGTATTCCGCTGAAGTACATAAGGAATTGGATCAATGGAAAGCTGAAATCATAGACCAAAAACTCCCTTCCTTTTTAGAAGAAATAATTACCTCTTTACTGGATTATTTTGAAGTCATTCTCTTTTTACAGAAAATAGGAAAAGGTTGTCTCCGTTATCTAGCATTAGTTGATGGGCTCATGTCATATCATAAAAATAAACTTCCCCTTCTCTAAAATAACTTTTCTCGCAATTATAACTGCTCTTGATTCAGGTTTTAAGAATCGATATAAAAAATGATGAAAAAAGACCAGAAGCTGATGAAAATAGACCCAAAAGAAACAGAATCATTAGGGATCACCATTCCCATGGATTTATCTGTCCCCCTTACTCCAAATGAACGTTCACTCGTATTAGATAGAATTCCTTTACATGTTATTCATGGAAACTTCGCGTACCAAATTACGGAACAGATTGAATTTCATGGGGTGGATAGTTTTCCGAATTTAATACAAAATGCGTATAAGCTCCACTATGAAGAGAAATGCAGTGCTCAATTCACCTTACAACGAGTGGAAGAGATATTATGTCAAGAGGTCAAGGCAGCACTCCTGAAACTGCCCATCCAGTGGGCACAGATTGCAAAGGACGGTACCCTCGCCTCGGAACTGCATATCGTCTTTACGTGCCGCTCCCATCTTGTCCAAGCCTATCTTCCCGATGATAAGACCCGTCCGTCCAACGAGAAGCGATTCACGCTGTTAAAAGAGGTTCTTCCGCCTGACACCCGCGCGTATCTGGATCGGCTCATGACCGATAACAATTATATCAATAGAGCGCTCTTTACACACGGTGACCCATGGCAGGGTTTTCATACCCTAGCAGACCCCCCGACAGGCGGTAGTATTGCGAGTTTCTTCTGGAAAATAGTAATAGAATGTCTCTGCGGTCCCGATACGTGGGAAGATCGTTATCCCGCAGATGATGTAATAGGGGTTTCATTCGAGATAGGCAAGGCTATCGGACGAGAGATCAACTCGTCAGATGAACAGGACGCGATTATGGTATACCTGCAAGAATTTATCGCATGGTACTTCCTGAAGACGTGGTGGCCGTTGTTTTTCCGCTTGTCACAGCATATCCATCTTAAGAAGCGCGTTGACAACATTGACTCGTTACGGGACAATGTGGTTAGTATGAAATGTTCCTCGCTATGGCCCACATTGCTTGAGAAGATATGGCGTCCGTTGGCAACCGCCATGGGCGCTGATTCCCTTGTATTTTACTACGATATACCGTTGAGATTTCTAACGGACACACTTCAAGAAATTACCTGTGAGTCTAGTAATCTAGCTGAACTGTCGGATATCATTAATTTAGAAGATATTGTGGATAATATAATGCCTATCCTCGAGAAAATTAATCTAAACTACTTATTAAATAATCACATTGTGAATTGGGGAGTAGGGGAAAAGTATGAATGTTGTATCTGTGAATATCTAGAAAACATACTAGGTGGTAATAATCTAATAGATATGTTCAAAGAGAATCTTGAAACCAATTATGAGCGCCTTTGTATGACTTTAATTTCAGACTTAGCGATGATTGGGGCTACTCTACAAGCTTTTCCTCGAATTATTTTAGAGGGACTATCTAACTATCCCTTTTATAATAAAGACAAAAATACTACCGTTTTTGGGCTTTTAAAACCATTTACTAATATAATAGAAGAAGAATCCCTATTTGTATTGCAAAAAGCGAAAAAAACCTCAATCTATTATGAAATAAAACACGAAATTTATCTTATCCCAGCTATTATCAACATTCTGTCCATAAAAAAGACAAGTACTGCTTTAATTAATTTTTTCACGTTGGAATTAGTGAAATATCTGGATCGCTATTAGAGATGATAAAGGAATTTCAGTTCCTAATTTTTACAAAAAGCTACAGTCAATTTTCCTGCTTTATCTTCTGCTCCTAATTACCTATGGAGAAATATAGATAGTCTATACCTTACTTCACCTGCGATAATAGCTCCTGAATCCAAATCCAAGAAGACAAAAATGGGGGCTACTCGTTTAAATAGGCGTTATCATCATTCTTTGCAATTCTATTATTAAACCTCAAAAGTCATTATGAGCGTAGATAGCAGCTAATGAAAATAAGAGACTTAGAAAGTTCAGAAAATAAATTGTCATTAAGGCTTTAGCCCATGTGCTTATTTTTAAGGCCTCTTCTGGATAAGGTCTACCAATTGCCCACGCTATCCCAAGAAGAACAATAAATACGACTGGTAGGTAAAATAACCAGAATTCAATCCTAAGGAATGTTTTTACAGTTCTTGAAAGGGTTATTTGTTCAATAAAACGAAAAGAGAAGGTAAAAACTGGGATAGAAACGAAAATTACTCCTAAAATCAGAACAATTTTTATTTTTCTATTTTCATCTGAATTAGAGCGAAAAAAAGCCTTCCTTGACACCCTTACAACCCCCGGACTGACATTTAAAAGGCAAGCGATTATTGACCAGATTGCTAAAGCTATTCCCATGCATTCGAAAGGATGTTTATGGGGGGTATTATAGCCTGGTTCCATGTTTTGATAAGTAATGAGGATGAAGACGAAATTACTCGAAAAAACTGCAGTAACCAGCCCTGCAAGATGATCTAAGCGTATGAAAAAAAGATAAACCGCAGTAATCAACGTTATAACGGATAGGGTTACATAAACCTGAATAAGTATTGTTTCATTGTACTCATATCTTTCATCAGAAAGAAGAAAGGTTAGAAAACTAAATCCATTGGCCATAAAAATGGCAGGAGTAGTTATAATTGGAAACCAAGACCATTTCCAATCATTTAACCGTGATGAATCAAGAGTAACTTGCATATTATCACCTATCTACTTATTTCTATGGAGACATCCATCTTGTAGTGTTATACTGATCAGTTTGGGATTATTCTGAATAATATCAATATCGTGAGTAGTCATTATAGGCAAACACCCCGAATTTAAGCAGCTCTCTCTTTTTTGAAAGTTACTTCTTAAAGGTATAAGAAACCAGCTTTTTTGAGTTTAAAAAGTGGAACGAGGATATATAGATGAAGATACCAATAATAAGAGATAACACATGTATTTTTCTCATGTAGACGAAATAATCGTAATAATCGCTTTGTTTGGACGGCTATTCCTGACAAAAATCGAAGCCCCTGTTTAGGCTGAGAAAAATAGAAAAATATACCAAAGGACTTATGGGAGGTTTAGAGTCTATAATTATATATAATAATATAAATACTTTATAAGTCTTTAAATACTTCTAGAGATGCATGAAGAAATTTCTTTCCTCAGTTACTATTCTTTTTAGAGGAAAGAGGAACTCTCCATGAGTGAAATCGAAAGGAAAGAGGTTGATTTGGTCGCTCGTCTTTCTGGTAATCAGGAAGACGCAGCTTCCTTTTCTTCTTCACCTAATAATGACCTTGATAGCTCTTATAAAGAGTCTGACCGTGCTTTTGAAACCCCCGTTTCTTCTTCCGATGAGATGCATCCCCATCGGTGGGGTTTAGGCAGTACCTTTTCGTGGGCTGCTGATAAGAAGTTTACCAAGCTTGCATCTCTCCACAACAATATTACCAACAAGGATGGATCTTTTGCTTCTCGTACTGCTCAACGAAATGTGAGCTTCGTCGTTAAACTTCAGCAATGGTTCCCTGTGAAATTACTTGATGAAGTTATCGCCGAAATGAACCGAGCGAACCTTTCCAAGGTAATCGGGGATGAAACCTGCCTTGCTCGAATCCTAGGGTTTCTTGAATGTGCTCTCCGCGTCCGTTGTCGGACCATTCCGTGGGATACAATTTGGCAGATCAATGAGGAATTAGAGGTGAATCTCACCAAACCGATGATTTCCGAGTATCGGTTCAAAGCGCTCCAGGTAGGTGCTTTTTCACGGTGGGATCAACGCCCTGCTAATGGTGACACCTTTAACGTCATGCGTGGCAAAATTGCGATGCTTATTCCTTCCCTTCCAGTGTCTTCCGGTAAAAAACGTGAAATTCTTGAGTTGGCCAAACAATTGTGTGCTTTTTTGGAATACCGGCACATTGTTCCCAAAGATCCTGAAGTTTATGCCCATGCTATCGTAGAAATGGCCTATAAAAAGGCTACAGGAAAGCGTACCTTAGTCACAACCACCAATCCCACCTTTAAGACCATGCTCTCCACTGCGATTCACTACATTCGTAAAAAATTGAAGACGGCTCGTTAGGTTCTCTAATTTCTCTCCCCTTTTACATATCTATTCCCCCTCATAGGCTGATTCTCCGCCAATTGATTCATTTCTAGAACTTATGAGCAGCTATCGATAATAATTTCAATCGGAATTACAATAGAATCTTTTTTACAGTGTGTTTCCCGAATATAAGCTGATAAATTACTTTCAAACAAAGTAAGAAAACAACGAGAACGGAATAAAGTTTAACACAAAAGGTGAAATGAAAATGTCCGCCGAAGATGAGAAACATACCACCTCTGAATGGCATAGAAAGATGGCTGCACAATTATATAATCAGACGTGGAATTTACTTGACAAAAAGGAAAGAACCGTTGAAGAAAATGATGAAATGATTCATTCTGCACATTCGTCAAGGTATCATTGGGGTGCTGTGGTTGCTGCTGGTAAGGATCCTAATGCTGGTCCCATTAATCTTGAACGTGGGGAATGGCAAATCTCGAGAGTCTATTCGGTTTTGAAAAGACATGAACCCGCTCTTTATCATGCTCAAAGATGCCTTGATATTTGTAAAGCGAATAATATTGGTGATTTTGACATCGCTTTTGCCTATGAGGCAGTGGCTCGGGCTTATTCACTTATAAGTGATAAAAAGGATGAACTTCAGAAATATCTTGATCTAGCCAAAGAAGCAGGGGAAAGAATCGAAAAGAAAGAAGACAAAGATTATTTCCTAGGTGAACTAAAGACAATCTCTACATAGGCAATCGCTGTACTGTCCATTCTATAGGACGGAACTTCCCACGAGCCTAAGAATTTTTGAACCTCTTCATAGATTTCTACGTTCAATCAGAGTACAGATCCGTTTCGAAGAAAAACAGCAAGTGGTACTATATAGAATTCAATGATTCAGATTTTTCTATAGTTTGTCGTCTTGGTACCTTACCATCTTTAAACATCTGCTGCACTGTAAGCCTATCACGTTGTAATGCACTTTTCAAGTCCATCAACGCGGTTATTGGTGGTTCTATATTGTTTTTTTCGAGGAGCAGTGAACATTCTCGGAAAGAAAAATTACCAATGCGACAAAGTTCCTTTAAACCGATAGTTCCTTTTTGGTATTCTTTTAATAGTGCTTGGATTTTCCATTCCCGGAAAGCTTCTAATGTTACATTTCGATAGATACTACTTACAGGCTGTGCAGATTGTTTTGCCATCCAACGAAGGAATTCCATTTCTTCTTCTGGTAACTTGAAACTGATTTGTCCCATAACCTAATTTTCCAAACCTTATTCTTATAAAACTTTAGTTAGGATTTTTCATTATGATCGGAATCGATACCTTTTCTTGGTCAAAGCTTTTATATTTTCGAGATACTGGGGAGAAAGATTTGATTATAGAGATTCTTAAGCATGGCAACTTTTTTATCACATATGAGGTTCAAGAGGAGTTGCTACATCGTTATCCTAATGAAGAAGATTTTTTTCGTTATGCCGCTGTTCTACCTTCCCTAGGTACTGCCTATCATCATTATTCTTCTTTAGGATTTGATGAAGCAGATATTTCTCTATTAGAATATGGTGAGAAAAAGGACTTTCAAATCATCACCGAAGATCATAAAATGCTAGAAGAAGCAGTAACAGACAGAAATAATTTAATTCAGTTAGGAGATTATTTTGGAGCGCTTTATCAGAAAGGTTATCTGACTTCAAAAGAATTATATCAGTTTGCTAGAAAATTAAGACAGATGAAGAATATTACTAAGCGGAAAGAGAAAGAACTGTTAGATTTACGACGAAAATAGATTTTTTAGGTCGAATTTCACTAAAATAATGGGGACTGAAGTTATAGATCAAGACTTTAAAGACAATGTAAGAATATATCGTTTTCTTTTTATCGAAACAAACGCATTCTTACCACTTCTCAGTAGTTAGTCGTCATCGCCTTCTTCAACATTTCAAAGCCTGCGTCGACCATACGGGGTCTTTCATGCTCTAATCCCCACTTAATATAGATTAATCCACACCGATTCATTAGGAATTTCATCCTTTCCATGAGGGTTGGATCTTTGATCCCCTTGTAACTTTTCAAGACTTGGTTTTGAAAGAATTGCCCCTCATCAAAAAACAATAAGTCAGCTGCGGGGTCATAAACGTTTGTCTCTTCGAAATCAATAACCCCAGTGACTTGAAATGACTCAGGATCGACTAGAATATTGGTTATGTCAAAATCCCCGTGCACGACTCTTGGAACAAATTGGAAATTCTCATCTGCTCCTAAGAAGTCATCAAATAATTGTTCTACCCACTCTTTTTGTGCTGGTGTAAACAAAGGATAGAGCTTTTTTTGGACTTGAATAAAAAATTCTTGCCAATTTTGCAGATAGGTTTCTGGCGTAAAGTCTGTTTTCCATTTTGTTTCAAATAAATGGAGAACTTCTGGGGAATGAAGGGCTGAAAGTATTTCACCTATCTTTTTTGCAATAACAATCTTTTGTTCTTCTATTGCTCGGTGAAAACAGCGTGATAAGGATTGTCCCCGAATTTTTTTATAACCTACGTAGGGATTTTTAGGGTCAGATGAGAAATATAGATATGTAGGGATTTTTATGGGAAGATGAGGGCGAAGTAGCTCAAGTACTTCCTGTTCACGTTGAATCAACTGAAATCCTTTCTCCCCATAAAATGCTCTATCGGGGAAGCGGAAAATGAACTCATTCTTCACTTCAAAAACATTGTATGTCCCATGGTAGAAGAACCTTATTTCTTCATCGCCTATTGTAGGAAAATGTTTCCTAAGTAGCTTCTTGACAGTAACTAAAGGGATGTCCGCTGGATTTGTTTCTTCATAGAACGTCATTGAATTCAAATCTCTTTCTTAAAATGTAGTGAACTCTCCGACGAATTATGGTTAACTGATGAAAAAAATTAGGGAGGAGAAGCTAAGATATTTGCTGCCTATTATCGGTTTTTCTTCTTGAAAATTAGAGAAACAATGGTGGCTACTATTAAAATTGAGCCGATGAACACTAGATTGGTGAAAGCAAATTCATCGGCAAATATCCCGCTCACAGAGGCGTCATCTACATAAATTATTGCTTCATCAGTCCATTTTGTGCAATAGACTGAGAAATGTACATACCCAACACCGCTTGGAGCAGAACCGATAGTACAAGTCAATTCTTGCCAATCATTCTGGGTAACAGAGGTGGCAGAGGAAGCACTAGCTAGAACCTGAGAATTGGCACCATCTCTTAATTCAATCTCTAGCGTTGCATTACCATACTTCCCAGTTGGATGAAAATATGGGGGTACTCCCTCTAGATCTATATCTAAAATCCAAATAGAGAATGTATAAGTGTTCCCTGCTACTATTTCGGATGTTTGCCAGTCATTGAAAAAAGAGCCAGTGCTGGTGCCCGATATAAGATTAATATTTGCACTCGAAGAATCGCCGTGGACATATGTATTTTCTTCATTCACCCAAAATTCAAGATCATTATAACTCCAATTTACAGGCCTACCTGTTGACCACGATTCGAAATCTCCATTAGGTGGTTCTAAAATAGCATTAGGTACTGCGGTTGCCGCAGTAATCATAAATAGCGGTACTAAAAGTAATAAGGTTAGTTTTTTGTTCATCTGTTTTCCCCCTGAAATATCTAGTGGTATTTCAAGGCATTAGTTCATATTGGGAGCAGATTAATTATATTTCTTTGGGAGCTCCAGTATCGTTGATAATTCATCCGCTCTACTGAATTTTGGCTTTCTTTGTCAAAGCTATTTGTTGTTGGTATTGTTGCCATGCAGTCTTTAGTAACCATTGTTGTCGCCTGAGATCACCCCATGAGAAATGTTTTTGGTGGGGAGGGAAGGATTGAAGGCTATAAAAGGTAATAGTGAATTCGTGTCCAATTTCTCTGGCATATCCTGTCATTTTCCGTATGTACAGACCTCCTGCCCACTCATTTCCATGTCTATCCACCGGATATTCTTCTAAGAGTAATAAAATATCAATTGTACCATTTAAGGTGGCATATCCTTGTGCTAGCGCTCCTCCTATATACCAATCATATCCAGGAAAACTTTTAGGATTAATACCTGCTTGTTCACAACAATATCTTGCTAAAGCGGCAATTCTATGGGTTATACTCTCTTTAGAATGTTGTTCTTGGAATTTTTTTATTGCAGTCCAAAAGCGGAGGGCAAATTCTTTTTCATTTAGGGCTACCGTATGAGGATGAGGAATGCATAACATAATTGCCTGTCTTTGTTCTTGTGTCATTTTAAGTGAAGGAAGATCTTCAATAGAGTAATTTTGCATCAGTTCTTGAACAAGTTGTTCTTCTTCCGTATGAGGGGTTGCAACGATCAATTTATCTGTAAGCATGTATTTTGCCTTCAACAAAGGAAACAAAGTTAATTCTGTTCATTCTTTGCCTGGTATATTGTCCTCATACAATTTTTTAAGTCCCTAAACTTGCCTTTCTCCGCTGGACAGGTTGAGTACATCATGAAGAGCTAATGGCTTCTTGATCAATTGCTCTGATCAGTTCTTAAATTCTATTAAAAGGAAGAAAAAATCTAGGATTGGTTTTAGAGCTTAAAAAAATGCGTTTTACCATATTTCTTACTAAGGCAAGCAACAGTATTGATCAGAAAATTAATTTGATAAGACAATTTATAAAACATAACACCAAATAAGGATAATATAACATATTTTTCTTAGCTTCTATAATATTTCTATCATTTTGGATAGCCAAAAAATATGGAAAACCAATATTTTAGGAAATTTTTTTATTTAGGACTATAATTTTATTAGGAGAAGTGTCCTATTACACAAAAAGGAATCATTCTTATTAATAACTGAGAAAAGTATCAGGCATTTTTCCAAAACCTTTCTAAGCAGATTTTAGGATGGAAAAAAGGATTTGAGCTATTTAAATGAAAAATCGAGTGCAATCATCGAAAGGTGTATAGATGGATTACAGGATGAAAAAATCACAGGTTCAATAATTAGAGATCATGTAAAGTCCCCTTTCATTACTTACTGTAATAAATTTGTATCTGACGAAGAAAAGGATCCTGAAAACCGTTATCTTTCTCTCCTTGCGGAAAAAGGAAACTCTCACGAAGAAGAAATTGTGGCCTCTGTTTTTCCAAGAGCATATTCCAACCAATTCGAGGATCCAGTTGAAGCATTCGGTTTCGCGATTGCTGGAATGATGAAAGGGGCTAATAGTTTTGCGAATTTCCCTATGTATTATGGCACGTTGAAGTTCGAAGGATTTATTGACGTTTTACGTAGAAATGATGCCCATGCTTCAATTTTTGGAAACCACCACTATGAAATAATAGAGATTAAGCTCGCGAAGCATATTAAAAAACCTCATATTTTGCAAGCAGCATTTTATAATCGTTTAATTGGCCATATTCAACAATATATCCCTCCCAAGTTTTTTTTAATTAATGGAGAAGGGCAGGAAACAAGCTATGACTATAATACCTATTCACCACAATTAGATCAGGTTTTGGATGAAATTAGGACAATTTGGGAGCAACAACATATCCCACGACCAGTTTATGGTCTCGATCTCTTTCCATGGACCCGTTTTAGCGATAAAGAAGCCCTTAAAACCCATGATCTTACTATAATCCCAGATATTGGTGAGAAAATTCGTGATGGACTAATTAAAAATGGTTTTGATTCAATAGAAAAAATCAATGGGTCAGATATAAGTGAATTGACTCAAGTTAAGGGAATTGGACAAAAAAAGGCTTCTTCAATACGTCATTGGGCCAAAGCACTTAATCAAGAGGAAACGATTTGCATTAAACCAATAGATCTACCTTTTCACCCACCTGAAATATACATTGATTTAGAAGGTCTAGATCCAACTTTAACACCTGAAAAATTACAACCTATTGATTTTTTATATGGTGCTTTAGTTGTCGATGAAAAGGACGCAATCTATCACAGTTTTGTAATTTATAATCCGTATGATGCTGAAGAATGTAAGAAAGTCTTGCTTGACTTTCTTAAATTCCTCGAATCCATCCCTGAAGTGTCAATTTATCATTGGGGGTCATATGAACGGTCACAGATAAGAAAACATGCTGAAAATTACGGTTTGGAGACTTATGCTAACAAAATCTTATCGCGGTTGGTAGATTTACGATCAGTGATGAAGGAATGCCTCATAGTTCCCTTACCTTCCCGTTCACTTAAATCACTGGCCCAGTATGTCGGTTTTCAATGGAGAATGCAGGATATGAGTGGACGAGATGCTATAGTACAGTATTTAGAATATTTAAACAACGAACAACGGGATAAAAATGATTTAAATGGGATTCTCAGTTATAATATGGATGATGTGATGGCATTATGGCATTTAAAAAGGTGGATGATTGAAAATACAGCAAATATATAATTGAATGGAAAAATGAAGGATGATTCAAATGAAGGTATTAGCGATTAACGGGAGTCCTCACAAGAACGGGAATACTTACAAGTTAATTAGTGAAATATTCCGTGGAACCAGTGAAAACAACCATCTATGCGAGATTATTCATCTAATAGATCTCCACTTGGATTACTGTAATTGGTGTGGATCCTGTTATGAAACAGGTGTCTGTCCAATTGATGATGGCTTCCAAGAACATCTCCAACAGCTTTTTGAAGCGGATGTATTAATCGTTGCAACACCTTCCTTCAACCGATCAGTTACAGGCTATATGAAGAATTGGCTAGATCGTTTTTGTACAAGCCAGTTGATTTACGAGGTGGATGATCAAGGACAAGTAACTATGCGATCCCGTGTGCCAAGCGGCAAGAAAGCCGTCATTATCGTACAAGGGTGCACTGAATTGTTCCAAGAGACCATTGAGCCCATTAATGTAGTAATGAAAGTTTTAGAAATACCTGTCATTGACAGATTAGTTGTTCCTAAAGTAGGACTAACTGAAGAAGATACTGTTGACAAAAAGGAAGGCGTAATGCTTCAAGCTTTTGAAGTAGGTCAAAGCCTTAGTTAAAAAGTACTAAGAAGCTAGTAACTCTTTAACACTTTTTCTAGCATAAATTAAAAACTAATGCCTTCTAATGTGTTCTGGGACTAATAATGAACGAGAAGAAAGTATTGATCGTTTACGGAACACGTTTTGGTAGTACTGAGGAAGTTTCTCAAGAAATAGCTAAGATTCTTAATGAGAATGGATTAAAGACAGATATAATTGATCTTAAGAAAGTAAAATCAAAAAAATGGCCACCAATTGATGTATATGACGGATTGATAGTAGGCTCGAGTATTAAAATAGGAAGATGGACAAAAGAACCGCTCAATTTTCTGAAAAAGAATAGAGAGAACATTAAGAACGAAAAAATTAAACTCGGCGCTTTTGTATGTTGTGCTACAGCAGCAGATCCAGCCGAAATACCTAAAGCTCGGAAAGATTATCTTGACAAAACTTTTGAGAAATTAGGCCTCGAACCAGTATTAACTGATGCATTTGGCGGGATTATGGACTTCTCAAAGGACTCCCGAATGGGTTTTCTCGAGAAAAAAATGGCAAAAGTAGGTTATAGAGAAGAAGCAAAAAAACAAGGAAAGGAAGATACTATTAATTACGAAGGAAAAAATGATTTTCGGGATTGGGATCAGATCAAAAAATTCGTCAATGACTTTATATTCCTATTAGCGCCATAAAACTAATTTTAAATCGAAACACGTAATAATAAATACTTCAATTCCTTTACAATCTACAAGTACACCTACTACATCGGTTATTGCAAGTGTTAATATTTGACTATGATGAAAAGAACGGTAAAGAGAATTTGGAGTGTTTAACCTTGAAATCCCACCTTAATTTCCAGAAAATGAGCAATTTAATCCTAATCATTGTAGTTTTTTTGTCTGTGAACTCTGCACAAGCATCCCGTGCTATTACAACTCTATATGCAAGTGAAGATAGTAAAATTTTTGCATATAACCTAAACCCCCCTCTCTATACAGGCACAAACTATGGTTCTGAGGAATTTAGTTATTTAGGAGTCAATGGAGGAGGCTATAAATATTGCCTTTTAATTAAATTTGATTTAACAGGGATTACTCAAGTAGGTCAAGCCACATTAAGGATTCAACAAGCTGATTGGTATTATGGATCCACCAGCTATACCATAACGGTTCATAGAATCTATGAAGATTGGGAAGAAATGACTGTTACATGGGAAAATCAACCATCTTATAATGCAACATATGAAGACTCTCAAGGTGCTAGCTCGTCTACTTTCTATTGGTATGAGTTTGATATAATTGATCTTGCATCTTTTTGGGTCGATAATCCTAGTCAGAACTACGGAGTTTTCTTTAATCATAATATAGTTGGAGGAAGGCATGCAAATATTACAATGCGTGAGTCTGGGATGGCTCCTGAGCTAGTTATTAATGACACAGTCTCTGAAGGAGATCTTTGGATAGTCACTCCATTAATCTTTCTCACTATCTTAATTGGAGTAAGTCGAATCGGTAAAAAGAAACCAAAATGCACTTAGAGAAAGATATATGTAGTTATATGAAGTTATTTGAGACGGTTGCAACACCCTACACTGTTACAGTACCCATAGTTTTGCACTGGAACACATTCTTTTCCCAAAAACTATTCAAGTAATAGTTATTTTAATACCCATAGTTTTGCACTTACTACCCCTAATCCCAGATGTCAAAAGGATTTACGTGATGTTCGTCCTTTCAAATTTCACAAAACAATGGATAGTTTGAGTCCTGATGAATACCGTGGCGAAATTCCCAAGGCATTTATTGTCCTTAAAGAAGATAAAAATTTAACTGAAAACGATATTAAAGATAAAATAGAAGGAAAAATCGCAAAATATAAAGTACCTCGACAGATTGCTTTTAAAAAAGAATTACCAAAAACAGGTATAGGTAAAATCGATCGAAAAGCACTTAGAAATGAAAATTAAGGTGATCAAATGCTTACGGACAAAATAAAAAATTATTTTGAAGATGTGCGGATTCCAATTAGACTGACATGTGTTACTGAATCTGGTTGGCCCATGGTTCTATCTTTGTGGTTTGTTTATAAAGACAATAAATTATACTGTGCAACTAAAGCCAATGCTAAAGTTGTTGGCTATATTGAGAATAATCAAAAATGTGCTTTTGAGATTGCTTCAGATTTACCTCCATATTGTGGTGTGAGAGGATATGCTAAAGCTAAAATTAATGAAGATAAAGGAGAAGAGACTCTAAGGGCTCTAATTAACCGCTACCTTGGTTCTGAAGAATCAACTTTAGCAAAAACATTACTCTCACAGGTCGATCAAGAGGTAGCAATTGAACTCTCTCCCGTGAAAATCTTTTCTTGGAATTTCAGTAAGCGTATGAAGGATGCACTACCTGAGATAAAGCCAAAGCCATGTCCATAACATCTTAGTGAAATTGTTATCCATATTTTCGGAAAATTTTCTTTGACTTGTAAATATCTCCACGCCAAAACCATGACTATAGGGAAATGAAAGAATAAAATGTTTCAATTAATCCGACGCTATGCAATTAACCAACCAGTGCGATTTCATGGACTAATAGCACTTATTAGTTTTATAATTTATACTTCTGTCATTTTATTTGGTTTTATCGTAACAAATAATGAATTATTAAAGTCAGGTTATACGACGAGTGATCTTCAGGAAGCTACATCAAGAAAAGAAGTAGATAAGATCCTAATTGCTTGGGAAAATTATACTGACGTTGCTTTCCGACTCACTGTTTGGGATTACGTTTTTATCGTTGCAGGTTTTATGTTATTTGTATCTCTTAACTCGATACTTATTCACAAGTTTGAGAATCAAGGTAAGCTTGAATATCTCCCAATATTAGGTATTATTCTAACAATTCTTTCACGTTTATCAGATGCTTTGGAGAATTTATGGGGATTATTGATTTATACCAATTCTGATTCTTATTCTGGCTACTTGATTCCATTGCTTTACAATACTTCATCTATTAAATGGTTTATCGTGATAATTGAATATTCGACTATAATAATCGCATACATAGTTTACTTCATTTTGACAATCAAGAATCGTATTTCAAATGGCTAAATAAGGACTTAGAAGAATTCAGTTCATTTTAGGATGTTGGTCAAATCTGATTGACCAAGAGTTTTTGAAAAAACTAATTTTCTACTTGATTCAAGGGGTTTTTATTTTGTCCGCCAATGTAGAAGACTCTAAAATAACCTTTGCATATCTTAGAAAATTTAACCTAGCTATGGGTATCTTGCACTTGATACAAGGGCTTCTTATTCTAACTCTAGGTATAGTTGTTGAAAATGTCCGTGATTTTTCAATCGACATTTATACCTTTTATCTAGGGATAAAAGAATTGCGTCAAGATGGTCCACCACTCTTTGAGCCTGAACCTGAAGTCTTTTTTACTTTTCAAAATATAGCAGGCATTTTACTTTCTACCTTCCTTCTCATGTCTGCACTTGCTCATCTCTTGATTGCTTTTCCATTAAATGACTATTATGAGACTAATTTACGGAAAAAGATGAATCCTTTGAGATGGTATGAATATGCGTTTTCAAGTTCCGTGATGATTATTTTCATTGCGCTAGCTTTTGGAATTCTCAGTTTTTGGCTCATGTTTGCCATTTTTGTTTTGAATGGTCTTATGAATATGTTTGGTCTGATGATGGAAAAACTTAATCAATATACAGAGAAAACTGATTGGACTCCATATTTTTTAGGCTGGATAGCCGGGGCAGCACCTTGGGTTATCATATTTGATAATCTTATCAACATCAATACTGCGGGACGTGAAGTTCCTACATTTGTTTATGTAGCTTTTGCAATGTATTTCATTTTCTTCAACAGTTTTGCCGTAAATATGTTCTTGCAGTATAAAAAAGTAGGTCCATGGAAAGATTATCTTTATGGAGAACGCTGGTATCAATTGCTTAGTTTATTTGCAAAATCTAGTCTCGGCTGGATCGTTTTTATGGGATTATTTTTCGGATGAGAGAAAATTCCTCCCCAATCTCATTTTTTTCTGAAATTTCCTTTACTTTTAAACTATGGTCGTGGGATTAAAACTGGTGTATTTTTCTTGTATTTCTCATAATCTTCTTGACCACCCCATTTCTCATCAGCACGTTTTTCAAGAAGTGGAATACCACTTACTTTAGCCAAAAGCAATGTGACAAATACAGGAGATACCAATGTAAGTAGTCCCCAGCCTTGAAGTGCTGGTATTGCTATTATAGCTATCCCTATCCATAGAAGAATCTCTCCAAAATAATTTGGGTGTCGTGAAATTGACCATAAGCCTGTATTAATGAATTTTCCTTTGTTCTCGGGGATTGATCTGAATTTATTCTTTTGATGATCTGCTATCGCTTCGAATCCAAAGCCTAGGATCCAAACCAGTAGACCAATTATACCAATAATCCCAAATTCTTCTTTTTGTTCTGTTGTTATTGCTGCTAATGCTGCTGCTACAGTAAAACTCACCCATAGACCCTGAAGTGTCCATGTCACCAGAAATCTTGAAAACGATTTTTTGAGCTCCTCGAAACGTTTGTCTTCCCCCGCTCTCATGACACGCCTGAATAAGAATATACCAAGTCTTAAAGTCCATATCATGACCAATAAGGTTAGTATAATGGAACGTGTATCAATTTCAGGACTCATAGCTACTGCTAGAATAATGACGCTAATATAGGCTAGAGTGCCCGTTAGGTCATAGAATTTCTCTGTTCTTTTAAGATAAGCTGGAATAAAGGCAATCCATTGGATTATAAAGGCAACAGCTACTCCAAGAGCAAAAAGTGGAATTCCTCCAAAAACCTTCACGCTTTCTTGACTTCCAGCCAGAGCAAGCACTGCTGCAATGATCAATATTATGATCATAGCTATTATTGATTTGATATCTTCCTCTTTCATGTTCTATTCTCCTTGGGGTTAAAATTCAATGAGATAACCTACTAATGTTTCGAATTGTTTTTTTTACTTTATGAAAATTCCTGACTGGTAATACAACAAAAACATAAATAGGTACATTCTGGATAAATTCTCTTCGAAGAGCAAAGTCAATTGGTGGACTGACAAAGGTATTGAAAATTTGCTGGTATGTTGCCTCATCAACCATCGATTCAGAACTGTCAACAACCTCACCAGAATCAAGCACACCAACCACTAAATAAGAAGGTTTTTTATGGCTCCAAGCCATATTTGCAAGGCTAAGCATGTCTCGAATGAATTCAGCTTTGGATTTAGGTTCTGAAATAGAAATTATCCGTTTGAATTCCAGATGGATACCTTCTGAGCCTTCAGAAATCCACTTCTGTAAGGTTGCTGACTCCAGTGGATAGTTTTCAAATGGATCATCCCTCATTATCTCACCTGAGAAAGAAAAAAGGATTAAGGCATCTAATTTCGACCACTTCAAAAAATTTAGCTAGCTAAATTCCGAGAGATTTTAGATTATCATTAGAGTAATAAATCTCTCGACAAACTCCCATCAAATTAATTCTTTGAGAATTTTTGCCAGTTTATAGGCGATTGGCGGTGGTACTGCTTCTCCTACTTGATTATACTGATTCCTTGTCCGTCCTAAAAAGATATGTTGGTCGGAAAATCCCATCAAACGTGCATGTTCTCGTACAGTACATGCTCGATCTTCGTAGGGGTGAATAAACTGAGAAAGTCCCATCACTGTTGGAGATGGCTTAGTAGGATCTAATCGAGTCCAATTCCAGTAACTTTTTCCTCCAGCTCCCCCAAACGATACCAATCCCTTCCCCCATGTGAGTGTAGGTAGTTTTTTCTCATATCTCCATGATATCGCAATTTCATAGTGATTTACCAATTCATGTGGTTTTTCAGGTGGTGGAAGATCAATAAATGCCTCTTCAACTGTTTTTATGGAATTAGAAGGCTTTAAATCAAATTGCACATTCGAGATGAACACACGTCGTCTTATACTAGGAACTCCATGCCATTCCGCGTCAATAATATTAAAAAAAACTTCATCATATCCAGCTAACGAGAATTGGTCTTGGATTAATCCCCCTAATTTTCCCTCAATTGCTGGGGTAACATTTTCAATAATGAAGAACTTTGGAGCAAGATCACCGATAAGTCTGATAGCATGAAGGAGTAAATTCCCCGATGAGTCTTCATCAAAAACCCGATCCAAAGGATTCTTCTTTCGTTTGGGGTTAGCCCGGGAGAAGGATTCACATGGTGGACTGGCGAGAACAACGTCTGGTGCAGCCGTTATCTCTAATATTTCAAGCGAATGAAGTTCCCGAATATCTCTCCGTAGAACAGATGTGTTTGGGAAGTTATGAGCATAGGTTTGACAAGCATAATAATCATTATCCACTGTTAGTGTGGTAGAGAATCCCATTTGTTCAAAACCGCAGCTAAAACCACCACCACCACAGAACAGATCAATAACAGTGGGCATACTTGAAAATTAGAGGAGCCTGTTAAAAAATTCTCTCAAAATATCAATAAGATTACAAAAAAAGCTTACTAATTCAAGATAATATTGTTAGAATTTGTGAAAGATCTCCCTCTATTCCATATAATGCTCGAACAACTTGTTCAATTTTGTCATCGATCTGGCTTGCTTCATGAAGAATCGCAAAGGCGCTCGTAGATTGTATTTTTGTTTCCTCAGCTACTTTAGCCCATAAAAGGGAGATAAAACTTGAATAAATGTTCCTCAGCTTTGATATTTCTTCATACACCGGTATAGGAATATTAAATCGTTTTTTAAGTGGTATTTGTAATGAAACCTTGGATTTATAGCTTGTTTTTCCCGATTTTGATGAAAGGGTTAAGTAAAGAAAATCTTTTACCCAATTTGGACAACCTGGATCGAAATTAACTTGTACTATTGTGGTTTCTTTTTTATCTGCATTCTTGCAAATGAGTTTTATTGTATATTCATTTGCAAAAATAGTTTTATAATAACGCGGTATTTGCATTTCGGTTTTTTTAATTTTTCTGCTTTGCTTTAAATTGATCCATAAAGCTTCTAAAACTTCATTGTGGGATTTTAATAAATTATCTAAAGAAATAAAGTCCTGAAAATCAAATTTTTTTCTATCGGTGATTTGTTGTCCATAATAAATGCCAAGAAGCGCGATAGTTCGCTTAAGGGCACTTAGTCGTTTTACATACTTATCAAAAAAGTGAAAACACTGTTCACGAAGTGCGATAGGTGGAAGAACAAGAGGAATCCGTTCTAAATCCCGGATACGGATTTGTGGTTGCCTATTTTTTCCTGTTGTTCTAATAATATTTTTTTCTCGCCCGTAAAGCGCGATTAAATGTGAGTTGAGAATTCCTAGAATGTACGGAAGAGTTACTGGGCTATTTTCTTTAAGATTGATCACATGGGTATTTCTCAGACTATAGTAGGAACCATAGGGATCTTTATTTTCATCCAGTATTCCACAAAATTCGGTACATGTCTGTCTTAAGATGATTTTGGGCTTTTTATAACGAGTTTCATTTCCTGAAACAAAGATTACAGTCTTCCCTGTATTGCTTAGGTTCTTTCCTTCAATGATAAGTTTTTCTTCAAAACTTTTATCAAATCTTACATAGGCCTTGTTTCCCTTCTTAGGATACCAAGCAAGAGTATAACGGTTTGGAATGTCAGTTGCGCCATCCACAGCAGGATGGAAAGTCTTATCTTCCTTAAATGACGATAGAAAATGTTTCTTCAACAAAACACTATATTCGAGACCACAGGCTAAATCACAGAGTCCTTCTTTTCCTCCGAGAGGAATTGAGGGATGCTTCTCAATCTTCCTGAGTAAATGCTCTTGTGTACTAAAGATGAATTCACAGTTTGGTTTAGTGGAGAAATACGCTTTTTCTAGTAGGATGGGCGAAGGATAATCGAATAGTGTGGCCATCCATTTGATAGGCTGCTTTAAAATCCCAGTCGTGTCAGGAAGCTCGGCCACAATTAAAGTAACATCTACTGTAGCCCCAGGAAATTCAACTTGGGGTATTATTGTTTCTATGTAAAGGTTATTCAGCATGAATTCCCGCACATGCTTATAAGCAGGTAAATCTCTTAGCGCTTGATCCACGATGAGTCCGATTCGTCCCGATTTTCTAAGTAAATAGCTAAAACTAAGTTCTAGAAAAAACAGATAACTATTCGGTCTCCTTTGACCTAAAACTGGATAAAGTTGCAGGAAAAGGGTGAGTAATTCAGGGGAAATAGATTGAGTTTGCCGGCTATGATAAGCTAGAAAGGGGGGGTTGGTCAGTATAATGTCAAAACCTGAATTAGAACGAAAAAAAACTTCAGGAAATACTAAAGGCCAAACAATCGGTTTTCCTTCTTCTAGTCCAGATATTGCTATCTTTTGAGCTTCATTCTCCCAGCATTTTTTCCTTACTTTTTGGAGTTTCTTTTCAAGGGTACTTGCTTCTTCCCGCAATTTTTCTCTGTTATCAATATCTCTTATCTTGTAACTCTCAATTAGTTTGTTTTGATAGGCTTTTCGATAACTAAACAGTTTTTCCCTTAAATTTTGATCTATGGTATGAATAGTGGTTTTTGGGTGCCAAATTGAGTTAGCTATTAGAATATTGCTATCCAATGGAGGGAGTTTGATTGTTTTTTCCTCTTTTCTCCGAATATCATAACGGGTTTGTTCAGATACAAGTAAATGTAGCCAGAGATTTAGTTTTGTTATTTCGACAGCTTGGGGATCCTTATCTACTCCAAATATATTGTTTAATAGAATCCTTTGTCCAATCCCCACAAATTCATCTGAGACTACGTGAAACTGTCTTCTTTCTTTTATTTTCTTTTTAAGATCTTTATAGAAATTCCACGTTTCCCTATATGCTGCTGTTAGGAAAACGCCGTTACCACAAGCAGGGTCTAAAATCTTTATATCGTGAATTTTCTTAAAAATCGCTAATACTTTAGAATTATCTTCATTTTCAAGTTCCTTCAATATAGAATTCTTTAGTTTGGTTAATCGCGGTTTAAGGGTTATTTCTACCAAAAATTCGGCAAAATCTCTAGGAGTAAAGTATGCTCCTTTGCTCTTCCGCTGAGTTTGTTTCTTTTTACTATCGATCGGGCTTTTTTTGCTTCTATCTGTCTTCTTATCAAGATCGTAATGAAATAATTCTTCATAAGCAGCATTAAGGGTGTCTAAAGAGAAAGCTTGAGTGTTGTGTCCATATATCCCTAAATTCACCGTTCTACTTGGCAAACCATGTGATTTGTATATTTTTTCAATTGCTAGAGAAGAGACATCAGATTCTTTTAGAATTTCTAAAAGAATTTCATTAGGCAAGTCATCTAATGTGGTTAAACTCTCAGTAAACAAATCAATACCATAATCATCAAACATTTCCTGGAGAGCGATTCTTAGAGTGTGTTTTCCGTTTGGAACGTTTGCTTTCTCTTTCTTATCATGAAAATAGATCGGTAACATCCATTTTGGAGCAAGTATTTGGTTGATTTCCAACAATCGTACAAATAGAAAACAGAATAGGAGTTTTTTTGCAAAATTTACATCCTTCCCCCTCTGGTGGATTCCGTTCACTAAAAGGATATACCATTTATTGATGTCTTCTAGAAGATCTTCCTCCTTCTTCTTGCTTCTATTCTGTTTACTAAACTCAGAAAGATAACTAACGGTCGGTAATCGTTCTTTTGCAATGTTAACATCCGAACAATCCATACTTTCTGAGTTATCTCTCACAGAAATACCACTCTTCTACTATTATTATGGTATTGTTTATTCGTTAACAAATAATTTTAAGCAAATCATAGATATAAAGATGGTATAAAGTCGAAAACTAATGAGAAGGTAACTCAAGCAATGAGTAAACAGCTTTATTGTGGAAATTGTGGCGCACAAATCCACGAAGGAACACAATTTTGTATCCAGTGCGGAACACCGATTCCTACCTCTCGTCCACCTATTCGCTCCCCAAGAGCTTGCGTTGTCTGTGGTAAGGAACAAATAATGCCTTTCAAATGTTCCTATTGTGGTAGACCATTCTGTAGTACACATAGATTACCCGAAAATCATAATTGTGATGCTGTAGGCGCAGGAAAAGTCGCAAAATCTTTCGAAACCCCTTCCCGAGAATCACAATCCTCTTCCTCTGATTCTTATGGATGGCGAATCCCTCAACAATATCAACACACTTCTAGAACACGACAAACACCGTCTACTGACCCCCGAATGATGCAAGCTTATTATGATCAAATGGGTCTCTGGAGTTCAGGTCGGGAGTTATATGATATTCTTATAGGGAGCCTTTTTATTGCTTTCTTCACCCTAGGGATCTTTTGGCGTGGGGAAACAAGCGCTTCTGCTTTAATAGGGCTAGCATTAACAATGACCTTAGCTACAGCTACAGGTTTTATCGGTCACGAACTCGCACACAAATATTCTGCCCAACACTTTGGTATTCCCGCCCGATTTGTATTATGGAAACAGGGTATGATGATAACTATATTTTCTGCGTTTTTAATAATGGTTGGCTTTGGTTTAGGTTTAGCTGCTCCTGGTTTCGTCATGGTGATGGGTTTCCTCAATCGTGAGACTAACGGGCGAGTTTCTGCAGCAGGACCTGCTTGGAATATCCTCTCTGCTATTGTATGTCTTATTGTCGGTATTGGTCTTGAACCAGTGTTTCCTGGTATTTCTTATATCATGGGAGTTGTTGCATTCATAAATGGCATGTTGGCTGGATTTAATCTACTTCCATTTGGTCCCCTTGATGGAAAAAAGGTCTATGCTTGGAACCCCACTGTATGGGGTATTTTAATGGGTTGTGCCGTGCTTCTATACATTGGCCTGCCTATGTTAGGATTTTTAAATTAGATAAACGAGAATGGAAGATTAAATATGGATCGAAATGTCTATCCTGTGCTTCACAACGTCAGTTCTGCACAACGTGTTCGAGAATTTGCTCAATTGACCTTAGGAATGAATTGTCCTTGTTGTGTAATTTCACAAGCTAAGGGAGCAGCAGCTACGACAGGTGTACCTGCTGCCGTTAAAATGTTGACCAGAGAAGGTAAAACAAGTCTTCTTTATCTAGAGAACCTCAAGGATGCCTCAGAGATTCTCCAACCTTCTAAAATAATTTTGTTGATATCTAAGAAATTTGCGAAAACAAAATTTGAACCACAATTAGTTATTGAAGAAGCAAAGACTGGTAAAGTTCTTCTTGTTGTTGGAGGAACATCTCCTGGCCTTACTCGCCGAGAACTTGATATGGGGGATGTTTCCTATATTGTCGACAGCAAATACGAGATCGGTCCGATTGCCCAGATGGGTATTGCTCTCCACGCCATAAAGAGTCAGATAGAAACGGGCTCAAAATGAGTCCATGAAATATTCACCTAATTAGAAAAGAAATCTTTTAACTAGGAAGAAAAGAGATAGGTCAAGAAACAGGCTGGGGTATCCAAAGTCCTAATATTTCCCAAAGAAGGACGGAAAAGCCTGGTATGGAGCGGGCCTGCTAAGTCCGTGCTCATCTGAGACAATGGCGTGACATGCACCATGCAGAAACTCGCGAGTTCGAATCTCGCCCCCAGCGCCACTTTTAAATCTAATTTTATTTCAAAGAAGGGTCTAATTACTTTAGTGGAATGAACTATTACTCTGGCGGTCTCCAATCACGGTTGAGCTGACCCGCTGGATCCCAATGGGCCCAACCACAATGAGAACACTTATCTGGATCAGATCGTGTCCGTATTTTCTGTTCATATGTTTGTCCACATTTTGCACATTTCCGCATTCCCATTAGATTCACCAATGTCTACTATGTTGTTATAACTTTAAAAAAGAATTTGTTTGTTCAGGATTTTGCTAAAATCTTCTCACGTACTGTTTGGTAGTCATATTTCCATGTAGGGCAGTATTCTATACATTTACCACATTTTATACATAATTTTTCATTTACCTTTATTATTTGACTTTTTTCGTCAAAGGACAAAGCTTCGTGATTACATTGAGCAAAACAAGTCCTACACTGATCGCATGATTCAGAACGAACAATGTTTCCTATTGTTGCAGCTAATATCTCCCGTAACTCCCCTTCTTGTTTTCCTTGAGCACTTATTGTTCCGTCCGCATAAATATGAATGCGATTTTCTCCGTTCCGAATAAAGAGAAGTCCTAAAGAAGTGTTTTGGTTCGTTTTTCCTATAATTGGGGTAAGTGCAGCTATTCTGTCTAAGTTAAGGGGACCAGAAGCTTGACAAGTGAATCTAATCCCTCCTTCTTTACAAGGTGAGGGTGTTAATGCAACTTCGAAAGAGAGAGCATGTTTAAACTCCAAAAATTGAGGTGAATAAGAAATATTGGCTTTTTCAAGAAGGTCTAGTATCTTCTTTGGCACTGTTTTCCAACGCCATAAGGCTAATGTTCGCCACAGTTTAGGGTAGCCTCTCTTACGCTCCCATTGTTCAATATGTAGCTCAAGTTCATTATATAATTCGGGGTAATTATCTGCGATTAACCGCAAATCCGCTTGATTTGAGGCAGGACAAAGCCAACATCCTATTCTTGCAAGCCCCACTCTATTGTAAATAGGATTAAGCAAGTATTCTGCTTCCTTCGCCTTAATATAAAGAAATACATGGAGAGCAGTCCAATTCCTGATAGGTGCTGCCATAGTTTGTTTTGGGATCCAAGGGTTTTTTGAAACGCGCGATTCTTTTGACCTACTCAGCGATTCGTATCTCCGGCTGCCAATAAAGGCAAGGACGCCATCGGGAAACGCATTTTCAATTATTTGATTGATGGGGGTGAGTTTAGATCGCTTGCAGCAGTAACGGGTTGATCTTGATGGTGGGCCAAATTGATCAAAACGTTCCCAAAATTCTTTTATTGATGCAGCTTCTGTAAAAACATTCAAATGTAATTCTCTTTTGACTATATCAATATTTTCTAGGGTTTCTGGGAACTCTAAGCCTGTATCCGCGAAAATAATGTCCCGACAATTAATAGCGTCGAGTGCTAATAATAAAACCGCTAAGGAGTCTTTTCCACCTGAATATGCTACTACAGGATGAAGATCGAATTCTTTCTCTACCCTTTTGATAAATTGAATGGCTTCAAGCTCGAAATCAGTAATTACGAGTTTATTCGCCTTTAAGACACAATTCCAAGTTTGTTCTCCCTTTAATGAAGAAAGAACTGGTCTCTTAAATTTATAATATTTTACCTTGACAGCTACACCTCGTGTACCTTTCGATCTTGCCTTATTCATTTCTAGACCAGTCATCTTGGCGAGTCCAGTTGCTATTATCTCATCTTTACAAAGGACAAAAACTGGGTCGTCAATCTCAATTTCTGGGTCGGCTTGAAGGACACCAGGCGCTAGGACAGACACTTTAGACTTCGCTAGTAATTTCTTTAGGTCAGGATCTACGAGTACCCAGCCTTTAAATTTCACTAATCCTGGTCGGCTGTAGACCCATGGCGCAATATCTAATCTAGGGTGAAATTCAAGTCTATTCCGTATTAGGTCAAAGCGAATAACTCCAATGACTGTTCCTTCAACAATAATTTCATCCATCCTATCTTCATAAGGCGCTTTGTTTAGTAAAACGATTCTTTCTTTGAGAGCATTAATTATCTCCCTCGCAACTGCAGAACCGAATGAATTTTGGATGGCTTGTTCGATGAGGACATATTCTTTTTCAAAAATCGGTCGAGCGTCGCCTGGTGGTGTGATACTTACCTCTCTAGTCGATTCATCACAAATCCCGCATTTTTTACCAAGAACAGGTAGGTTACACTGATTACAATGTCTTAATCGAATTTTACCGAGGTAAGGAGTTCTCATGCTTTTCATTCTCATCCAGGATAAAATGAAACTTAAGTGAAGGCTTCACAATGAGCAATGCCATTTTTAATACCAATGGTTATTAGAGCGAGTAAGTGGATATATTGGGGATAAATGACTAAAATAAGCGTACTGAGATATTAAGTATCTCCTATTCTTAAGCCTTAAAATGCATGTGTAAATAATGCAACGAAAGCATTCCAAGAACATAACTCGGAAAAAACAAGACTATCTGGATTTTATGAGAGATAAAAGTAAGATTGGCGCTGGGCAGCAATTTTATGTTGAAAATCCAGAAGAGGAATTCATAGCCCATATCAAATCATGGTTAAACTATCTAGGAGTTTCTGCCTATTTTCCCAATCTTGATGACCTCAAGGATAAAATTCTGGAAGTTAGCTCAAGATTGAGGGATTCGGGTGATGGCTCTTTTTTTGGAATTAATGACGAGCAAAGCCAAATCATCCTCATTCGTCCAGGAGATTATGCTACCTTACTCCACGAAATAACTCATAATAATCCTAAACTTAAAAAATCTCTTCTTTCATCAGAAGCTGGTGCTTTTGCCCTTGAAATCCTTTGTGTGGGAGATTTCGACTATACTATTCAGTCTCTTTTACATGGGCGTAGTTATTCGAGACAAGACAAAAGATTAGGTAAAATCATCACCGAAGTCTCCTTGGTATTGGGAACTTCACTCATAGAATTTCTTGTTAATCAGAAGGCTGGGATTTCTGAAGCTAAACTACTTGCAAAATTAAGAAATCTTATCGATGAGACAGAAAAAAAGTATTTTATCAATCAACGTCATTCTGCGTACGATTATTTGGCAGATTTCCATGGCCTAACTCCAAAAGTTGCAGAGTATTTAGTTAATATTACCAGAGATACTGAAAAGACTGTTTTGCGATCCATAACACAGACAAAGAAGGACGTGATCGGTGCTTTCCGAGGTTTAGTCTCTTTCTACCATATTAATCTCGGTTATGCCCTAAATGATGCAGTTAGTAAAACTGAAGATCTTTTTGCCAAAGATGAAGCTCTGACTATTTATAAAACATTGACAACAGGTGCTAAAGATGTTTTTGCAAAATTACGCGAATACGGCTATCCTTTAGTAGCCTGTCGACTGATAAGTGAGGCTATTATCAGTTTTGGTGGTTCTCGTTCCCTAGAATATGCTACAGGAGTTCCTCAATTTTTAGAATTGGTGGCACAATATGGTCCTTCGGGGAAGGATATTCTGGGTTTTGTTTTGTCTAAAAAACATTTATTCGATGTTTTAGTCTTAACAAGTTACTCTAAAGCGCTTTTAAAGTTATCCCTCACAGAGCCAGAGCTTGTACCATTTCTATTCGGAGAATTAGCACAGTACGACTGGAGTCAATCTACTGTGTTTTTTCCCGAATTTTCAACATTTTACTTTGATTCTTACATGCATCGAGATGTTTTTGACGTAACTCCTGAGCTAAAAGCCAAAAGCTTTGCTCTTTTTATGTACGTTCTATCACTAAGTAAAGAAGATCGGAAGGAATTTATTAACCAGCACCAGCTTACTCCTGCTTCTTCTTCTAGAGCTCTTTTTTCAAAAATGGTTTTAGGGGATGGTACTTCACCAAAAGAAGAGAATATACTTAGATTAGTCAAAGAAATGAATTTGTGGACTTCTAAAAGAAGATCTCATCTGGATACGCGTAAAGAACATCGTTTGAAACCATAAAAAAGGAAAAAACAACTTTTTCCTTAGGAAAACAAATAGAAACTTCAGAAAACTGATTTTACTAAGAAAAAGAACTTATCTTCTTTATATCTACCCTTTTATTAACATGAAAGACCCCTATTCTTCTTTTACATTGTTTTCCCAACTTTAATTCCATAAAAACGAGTAGTCGATTCTTTGGCCTATTCTCGGAGCTCATATAAATTTTAAAATGGGCTAAAATATTTTATTCGTTAAATAAAGTGCATTGAAGCTTGTTCTAAAGTAAAAAAGGAATTACAAATGCTCTAAATATGTTGCAATTACAACAGATTTTATTAACTTAAACATTAGGATTTCCCCATTCTATTCTATTAGGCTATCCTTAATCCAAATAATGATACAGACTTAATAACACATTTGATTAATTTATGTGGTTTTATCAACGTATTACAAAGATATTACATTTGTAGGATCCTGATTCTATTATATAAAAGCCCAATGATGAGATGGCGAGTAGAGAGTCGGTTAAAATGTTCAATTGCAGATAACGGTGGTTAGTTTCAGGTTGTATGCATAATAAATCCAAATTTGAGTTTGCTCTGCTTATAACCATACCTTGATATCAAAGAATCGCTCACTTCTCTAGATTCTTTACAATTGCCATAATCTAAACTGGAATATAAAAGTACATTTAAGTACACCAAGTACCCAAAAGTACATTAACTTCAAACAAAAAAATTCCAAATAGACGCTCACAAAAAACACAGAGAAATGCCTGTGATAAAATGGTTTTTGGAAATGAGCATTCGATTTCTTTTCCCCAGGTTTCAAACGACATGGGTATGGGACAACAATTTTATGTTGAAAGTCCTGAAGAGGAATTTATCAAGCGTATTGATTCGTGGCTCAATTACCTGGGAATTGCTCAATATTTTCCGAATCTTGACAGTCTTCAAGATGAAATTTTTGAAGTTGGAGAGAGATTAAGGAATGCGGCGGACACGTCTTATTTTGGAGTTGCGGATAGGCAGAATCATATTGTCTTAATACGACCTTGGGACTACGCTACTTTACTCCACGAAATAACTCATAATAATCCTAGATTGAAGAAGACTATTCTCTCCTCAGAAGCCGGTGCTTTTGCCCTTGAGATTATATGCGTAGGTGACTTTGATTTTGCTTTAGATTCTCTTTTAGGAAGCCGTACTTATTCTAAGAAAGATAAAATATTATGTAAAATTATAACAGAGGCTTCTTTAGTATTAGGCCTGAAACTTGTGGATTTTCTTGTACAATGGAACAATAATATTTCACAAAAAAGACTCATTAACTCTCTGAAACAGCTAATAGACGAAATTGAAAGAGGATATTTCATTGAAAAATCCCATTCAGCTGTGGACTACCTAGTTGATTTTCAAGGTCTAACCCCAAGAGTTGCAGAATATTTGCTTAATATAACTGGAGACACTCAAAACACTATTTTGAGATCAATCACCCAGACTAAAAAGGACGTGATCGGTGCTTTTCGAGGTTTAGTCTCTTTTTACCATATTAATCTCGGCTATACCCTAAATGATGCGATTAGTAAAACTGAAATACATTTTGAAAGAAATGAAGCTCAAACTATCTATAAAACATTAACAACAGGTGCAAAAGAGGTTTTTGCCAAATTACGCGAACATGGGTATCCTTTAGAGGTTTGCCAAAAAGTTAGTGAAACATTAATTAGTTTTGGCGGATCCAAGTCAAAGGAATATGCGACGAGTGTACCTCTTCTTTTGGAACTTATCTCCCAATTCGGATACCAAGGGAAAGAGTTTTTAGGTTTCGTATTATCTAATAAAGCGTTTTTTGATGTCTTATGCCTAACAAATTATTCCAAAAGTCTGTTAAACTTATCAAAAACAGAACCAGAACTTGTCCCAAAGATTCTTGGAGAGTTAGCTTTATATGATTGGAGCAAATCAACAGTATCTTTTCGAGAATTTCGATCTTTTTCTATTGATAGCCATATGAGGAGAAAAGTATTAGATTTACCGCCAGATATTAAGGCCAAAAGTTTCGCGTTAATTATGTATGTGTTATCCCTGAAAAAAGACAAACAGGAAAATTTTATTGAATATTATGGATTTAATCCAATTCCAACATCAAGAGTTCTATTTTTGAGCATGGTTGCAGGAGATGAGGGTTTTTCTAATGAGGAGAAGATACTCCGCTTAGTTAGAGAAATCCAGTCAAGTGATATATGGAAAAAACTCAGTTTAAAAGAGCAAACAGGACTAATTCTTTACCCAAATCAAGAAATAGCTTTTTTAAGAGAGAAGAAGTAGATACCTGAAATAAGAATCTTATAATGAGATAAATCATCAATAACGGAAAGTTTCTTAATCTTGGGAATGTATTTTTGATGATCCAAATGCACTCAAAAATTTCTTTTGGAGACCGTGAGATCGAAATAGAGAGTGACAAGTTTGAAAATGGGGGGATCGTTGTTATTTATGAGAAAAAACGCCAACTAGGCACAATTGCTTTTGCTGTACCTTCTCCTACTGGTGGAGAAGCTATAATTACCCAAATATTCGGTTCAATAAATGAATTAACGAGTCGTGCTCTAGCAGAACATTTGGCCCAAAAAAACAGACAATTAACTATTGTTTCTGTGTTTCTTTCCTCAAGAGATGATGATCCCGCACTTTTAAGAATATTACTGGAAGGAATTAGAAAAATACAGGATTAACGATAAGGAAAGGACTTAGCAGCGTCTAAAAATCGAGATTGAAATTTACATATCTCATAAATAAGAAAATAGGGCAGAAAAAAGACTAGAAAAGACCTTCTTTTAACCTAAAATACGGCATTAAATCACCTTAAAACACCAAACTATCTTGCAAAATAAAATTAGATGTACATAGGCATGATCATTCCTTATTCATTATGACTGGTTGTAACAAAAAGGTAATATTTCCTTTATTTATAGATTCAGGGCATCAATTTCTCTTAAATAATTCTTTAAGTTTTTTTAATACATCATAACTTGCTCCATTCAGTGTTGATATGAATTCTGCTTCTTCTTCAGGAAATGCTTCACACATTTCTTTATCAAAATCAGAATCCCCGAAGATATACCATTTTTTCACTTCATTGTTAGGATCCAGTATTTTTCTTGCTTCTAACGCCCCAATTCTTTTTGAACTTTTAGGTGGTAAAAGGTCAATCCCTAGGTGATGTTTATTCAAGACAAACTTCGGGTTCTCACCAAAAACTTCGGGTATGACGCTTTCAACAATTGATTGAACTTTAATTGGTGTCACGTTTCTGTTTGCAGCTATTGAAATCATACTATATTTCTTTTCTATCCACATTGATCCATCAACGGGTGCTAAAACTGTTTCTTTCTGAGAAAAGGGTATTTTTGTTGTTTTACATACTTTAGTTAAAGTAGAGATCAATTTCTTTATATACTGGTTTCTCCATTGTTGAGCCACAGGATTGATTTGGTGCTTCCCAAATTGGGTTTTACACCAGCCATATTCAAAAAAACACAAATATTCTTCTTGAAACAACTCTGGGGCTGTTTTTTTCATGAAGGGATAAGCACGTCCTGTAATATACGCAATTGGATAACCTTCTTCTTTAATACGTCGAAACCAAGGTAGTAATTGTCTATCAATATGTGCATGTAGCTCTTGTGCGTTTTTGGGGGTTATACAACCATCAACATCAAATAGGAAGCCATACTTTGTCATATTGCTATCACTATCTTCATTAATTCCATAAATATTATTTTTGTCGGCCTAGGTTGTTAGCTGAAAAAACCTTTAGTTCATCAAGGTTGTCATCGTTTAGATCAAGGATTATAAGCTTGAAAATGTTAGGAGAGGCTTATGATAATTAAACGATTTATTGTAGGTGTAACAGGAGCATCTGGAGCAATTTATGCTTTAAGGCTTCTTGAAACTCTGAAACAACAGAAAATTGAAAGTCATTTAGTAGTTTCCGATCACGGGGTTGAAATAATTCAATACGAATTGGATCTTTCATATGAGGATTTTCTAGCAAAGGCAGACGTTGTACATGATTTCGCTAAGATGGATTCAATTATAGCCAGTGGATCTACAGATATTGACGCAATGGTTGTGATTCCATGTTCTATGCATACTCTCTCTGCTATCGCACATGGCGATGGTGGAAACTTGATTACAAGGGCTGCTGATGTAACTTTAAAAGAACATCGTCCTCTCGTTCTTGTTCCGCGAGAAATGCCCCTTAATTCAATTCATCTCCGAAATATGCTTACTTTGAGTCAAATGGGAGTTCATATTGTTCCTGCTTGTCCTGCTTTCTGGCACAAACCCACCTCAATACAAGAACTAGTTGATTTTGTCGTTACACGTGTATTACGTTGTTTAGGAATTAAATCTAAACTCATTCCTAACTGGGATCACTTTAGTGATTCTTGAGCCATGGTTAAGCTATTTTAGATGTTTAATATCCTAAAAATCCGCTTTTATTCACTTTATTTCCAAACACTTTACTATTTTGCTGTTAATCAGTAATTGTTTCAGCAAATAATCTTCTCTGCTGTTTTTTCATCTATTAGATACTTATCTTCCTGTACCTATCCGAATATGCAAGTGTATGTACCAATTTCTACTTCTACAAGCGTATGTACCAATATGCTTATAGATTTCTGCCTATAAAGCCAGATGAAGTGTAGTAATTATGTATTCCATGAAACAGACTATTGAAAGTGTACCAAAGTACATTCCTAAACTTCCTTGGATCAAGGCATTCCGTAAACCTCAGGTATCTTTCCAAACCCCTAAAATTACTCGTCCAGCTAGTGTTCCTCATCTGTTTTTGATAGCTGGAATGATAGTTTCTACTGTCTTAATGATGGCAGGTGCTATTTATAACCTCACCCCTGATTCTGAAGGAAGATATACAAAGCCAATGGGTTTTAATGAAATGAATCAACCTGTATTGGTACATCCTGAACTTAATGATCAATTTTTGATCGAATCTTTGGTAGCAGCGACCTTTTTCGCCATTGGAGCTCTTGGGTTTATGTTAGTCCGTTATTCAGCAGCTATAAAAGAAAATACGTATTCAGCAACCTCAGTTTTCATGGCAGGTCTTGCATTGATTGTAGTTACAGCTTTTGCTGGACTAATAATGCTTAGAGATAAAGGTATTATAGTAGGGGTGGCTAAATGGCTATGGGGTAGTTAAATGGATATTGAATGGGAGATAAATACCCTTAAAGAATTTATGGGCTGATTTAATTCGTTTAATTTAATTTTTTCTGGGAAGTGTTTTGGTATAGCTATGGGGCGTCTCCCCGATAGCTGATAGCCTAATAAACAGTAATTAAGGTCACTTATCTTAAAATATAGCTCTACAAAGAGCATAATCTCATTAACTAAGGAAATGGACATATAAAAGGAAGGTGTCAAGCCAATAAATAGGTCTGCTTATCATTAATTCACATGGTTTTGGGACAATCTTAAAGCACCACAATGGGTTCTTATGTTATAACGATTATGAAGCTAAAACAAGTGTGATAGTTATGTATCCCATGAAACGGGCCATTGAGAGTGTACCAAAGTACATTCCTAAACTTCCTTGGGTCAAAACATTCCGTAAACCTCAGGTATCATTTCGAATGCCTAAAATTACCCGTCCTACCGCCTTTCCTCACCGCCTTGTGATGGCTGGAATGATAGTATTTACTGTACTACTGATGGCAGGTATTATTTATGACCTCTCTGAAAATCCTATTCCCATGGGCTTTAACAACTTGCAACAACCTATTTTACTCCAGCCTGATCTTAATGGTCAGTTTTTGATTGAATCCTTGGTGGCAGCTACCTTTTTCGCTCTTGGTGCGATAGGGGTTATCTTGGTTCGTTATTCTGCAACCATGGAAGAAAGTGCCCGCTCATCAACCTCAATCCTCGTGGTTGGTCTTGCATTACTCACAGTTGCAACTCTTGCTGGTTCATTAATGCTTGCTGAAAAGGGTGTTAAGACATTTTTGAGCTTATAAGGCTCTACCCAACCTAAAATAAGCGGCCGGGGTAGCCAAGTGGACAATCATGCGTGAAATAGGCATTTTTCTAAATTACGGCGCTGGCCTTGAGAGTCAGTGTCCTTACCGGGAATCCTATTGACTCACAATTAGATCGGTAAACGCGTGGGTTCAAATCCCACCCCCGGCGCCAGCCTTTTATCCTTTAACTTTCGATTAAAAAGAATGAGAAGCGAGTATCCAGTGAGCTTTCTTGAAAAGGATCTCATCAAAGCACGAGAAGGACTAACTACTTTTTTTCATCTACCTCCAGAACCCGATGGAGTTCCCAGAAAACGGCAGGCTGTTTTTTATAATCCTCGTCAACATTTTAATCGAGATATGGCTATCCTCACTTATTTAGCTGAAATGGAGTTATTAGGACGAACTCCCTCTCTTTGTGAACCTTTTTGTGGCACAGGGCTTCGTGGATTAAGGTATCTCATTGAAGCTAATGCTGAAGAAATCCTTCTAAATGATATAAATCCTGTTGCTGTTCAACTGACCTCTCATAATCTCAAATTCAACAAATCACATTTTTCTCCAGATTCTAAAATTACCCTAAATAACCAAGATGCCTTTTCCCTTCTTTTACAACTGAAAATTGATGAGAATTGGGCCGATATCATTGATATAGATCCTTTTGGATCTCCAGCTCGTTATTTTTTGTCCACTCCACTGGCAACCAAAAGAAATGGTTTATTGTGCTATACGGCAACAGATTTAGCTGTTTTAACGGGTGTATATCCACAGAAGTGTTTTTCTCGATACTTTGTCAGCCACATATTACGTACAGAATTTTGTCATGAGGTAGCTCTTCGATTGTTTATTGCAGCTGCTCAACGTCAAGCGCTTATGCATTCGGCTTTATTAGTCCCTCAACTCTCCTTTTACGCCGATCATTATATAAGGGTAGTTTTCAGACGTAAGAAAGGAGAAAAAAGTCTATTATATCAGAAAATCGGCTTTATCTCAATTTGTAGTGTATGTTCTCATAGAGAAACAGTTGGTTTGAATCAACACATTTCTAATTGTGCATTATGCAGTTCCAAGACTAAATTAATCGGTCCATTATGGTTAGGCTCCATTCAGAACCTATTATTTCTTAATAAAGTTAAAACAAAATTTACTGATTCTGTCCAATCCATAGAAAGTTTTTCAAACAACTTTATTAGAATTGAGAAGCTTCTCAAAAGATTAAAAGATGAATTCAAAATAAATGTACCGTGGTACTATGATCTTCATCGCTTAGCTAAGCGTTTGAAAGTCTCTGCTCCATCTACTAAACAAATAATTCAAGAATTAGAAGATTCTGGTTTTAAAGCTTGTAAGACGCATTTTTCTGGTCAAAGTATTAAGACTAATGCCCAAGTTAATGAATTAAGTGATATTTTAAGTTAAGTTAGACAAAAAAACCCGCTGATTGCTTGTGCCTATGGATAGTTGACCTATCTAGATTTTCCAGTCTTCACCTCGCGTTCCAATCACAGATAATCTGGAAGCAAGCTCGGGGATTCCATCAGAGGTTAAAGCAGAAACTGGAGTAAGTATGGATTTTACCCCAAGATCATCAAGAGTAGGCACTAATGAAAGTGACATTTCTCTGATCATCCCCTGTTCTTCTTCTAAACTAGCTTCAAGCATTTCTGACATTTCTGACCAATTTACGATCTTTTCAATCTCATCAGCTGCCAAAAGGTCGGATTTGGTTAAAATTCCAATCATTGGTAGCTGTAATCTTAGTTGAACGGATGTTCCTAGTAGCGCGATAGAGATATATCCCACAGGGTTGTTTACTAGGGCAGAATCATGCAAAAAAAGAGTAATTGTGTCATCGTAAGAGAAATGTTTCGCTACCAAAGGCCCAACTGCTCGATAAGCGAAAATTTCTAATTGACCAGGCGTGTCAATCAAGGTGACATCCGGATTAATATCTTCTAACTCTTCAACTATTTCTTTCATATGAGCAACGACTAGCTCTGTAGCAGCAATCATTGCTCCATTCGGTCCAAGATTGAATTTTTCTGTAATTACATCAATATCAATCCAATCCCGAATGTCAATATCTGTTCCATACGGGAGATTTTTTACCGCCGGATCAAGATTGACAGTTGCTATAGTTATTTCCTGTGTTAACAAATACTCTCGTAATGCATTAGTTAAATGGGTTTTTCCCGAGCCTGCCGTCCCTATTATCCAGACATTAAAACCACGAGCCATGAACAATCACCTAATAAGCGCATGATGATATATAATGGAATTATTTTTGCTATTTGACCTTCAAAGTTTTACTGATTATATAAATCTCTGCGCTTTCTTTTCGAGAGGCTGCAGGCTTCCACGTTCGTACTGATAAAAAACTTTGCCGTAGTGTAGAAACAAAGTCGTTAAATAGATCTCCTTGAAAAACTTTACAAACAAAAATGCCCTGAGGAGTTAGTAAAGCTAATGCTAGTTTTAAAGCATTTTCGGATAACCATATTTGCCGGGCATGATCTGTTCGCCAAGCTCCGCTTACATTAGGCGAACAATCGGCTAGAACAATGTCTACTTTGGGCTGTTCTGTTGTTGGTGAATCCAGACATTCTTGAAGGAGTGCCTGAATTGCTTCTAGAGTGGTTTGAGCAGTAATATCTCCCTTAATTGAATGAATTCCGTTTAATTTGACCTTTTGGAGATCAACCAAAATCACTTCTCCACTTTTTCCGACTAAATTTTTGGTAATTTGGCTCCATCCACCTGGAGCTCCGCAAAAATCTACTACAATCTGTCCTTTACGAAAAAGGTGAAACTTTTGCTGGATTTGTTGAAGTTTATATGCGGCTCGGCTCTTATAACCTTCTTTTTTTGCTTTTTTGGCGTAAAAATCTCTTCTATGCTTCTTTTTTTCCACTTCTATATCGCACTCCACAGAATGTGTTTGGGTTCAGGTTAATGATTTATTGAGGTTTAGATTAATGATTTATAGAGGTTCAGATACATGATTTATACGCTTCTGACAGCAACAGGCATTGCTATTACTTCCGAAAACGGCGAATTAAAGGAATTTTTTTCTTTTGGGACTACTCCAGAAGATTGTGTACAAACTCTACTTGGAATTGAAACAGGTGACCCTAATAAGGCTGTTACGAAGTTTCTTGAACAATTTTATGATGAAGAAGTTGGGAGTGATCAGGTTTCAATTGCACAACTGTTTGATAGTTCTAAAAATTTTGTTTTCATTGATTCTAAAAAACTTCGTAAAGTGAGAGCAGATCTTCTGGCTCTAAAGGAGCAACAACAGCAAGTTCTCCGAGAAGTTGCTTTAGAGGTATGTAAAACAAAAATTAAAGAAAGTGGAGCAGCACGAGACCTTTTAACAGCCCAAGCTCTCCTCTCAATAGATGATTTAACCAGTAGCATTAATCTTGTAGCTAATCGTCTTGCTGAATACTATGGAAATCATTTTCCTGAGCTTTATGACATTGTTCGTGATAATGAGCAGTATGTACGACTAATCGTGCAATTAGGATCAAGAAAAAACTTCACAATTGAAGCATTGGAGAATCTTTCCGAAGAAAGGGCGAAAAAAATAGCTAAAGCGGCTCAAAATTCTATTGGAACGGATTTGCTTGACTCAGAATTTCAACCCATCCTTGCTTTAGCGCAGCTTGGAGTAGATTCACTTAAGGCCAAGGTAAAATTGGAGCAGTATGTTTTTCGTTCTATGTCCCAAGTAGCCCCATCCCTTACTGGTCTTATAGGCCCTATTCTCGGAGCAAGATTGATTTCAATGGCAGGTGGACTCTATAACCTCGCTAAAATGCCGAGTAGTACAGTACAGGTTATTGGGGCTGAAAAGGCCCTCTTCCGTGCACTCAAAACTGGCGCAGCTCCTCCCAAACACGGTATTCTCTTTCAATCTAATTTAGTGCATAGTGCAAAATGGTGGCATCGAGGAAAGATTGCCCGTTCTTTAGCAGCCAAAATCTCATTAGCCGCCCGAATTGATTATTTTACAGGCGGTGATATGTCACAGGATCTCCTTGAGGATCTTAACAAAAGGATTGCGGAAATTCAGGAGAAATTTACTGAAGAACCTGAAAAGAAGCCTCAAAGAGAACAAAGAAGGCCAAAAGGAAAGCCTGAAAGGAGAAGACGACCGAAAAAACAACGCGGCCCTAAGGAAAAGCCTGAAAGGAGAAGGAAAAAGAGAAAGAAGGAAAAGAGGCAATAATATACACTTTTTAACTAATAAGAGAGGAAAAAGAAATGAAGACCGAAATAAGTCCCCATCCACACGTTAGAGACGTGTTTTGGTTGAAAGAGCGCAGCCACTCACGCATAGTCACTCCAAATATGTGTCCAGGGATAAAAGTGTATGGAGAAAGGCTTTTTACAATTGATAGCAAAGAATATCGGCACTGGGATCCATTTCGAAGCAAATTTGCTGCAGCTTTACTTATAGGAATTAATAATGAGATACAATTTGAAAATAAAAGAATTCTTTATCTTGGTGCAGCAAGCGGTACCACTAGCTCTCATTTTTCGGACATTGTAGGAAGAGGGATGATCTATTGTGTAGAGTTTGCGCGACGATCAATTCGGGATCTTTTTGATGTATGTGAGACAAGGAACAATATGATGCCCATCTTTGCCGATGCTAGAAAGCCTGCAGAGTTTGCTACATTTGTTCAAAGTGTAGATCTGATTTATCAAGATGTTGCGCAACCTGATCAATCAAATATTCTTCTTCGTAACATTCAAGCCTTTTTAAAGGAAAATGGGCGATTTATTATAGCTCTTAAGGCAAGGAGTATCGATGTTACTCAGGAACCCCAAGCTGTTTTTCAGGAACAGATTGGTATGCTTGAAAAAGAAGGTTTGATCATTCAGGAAATTATTGACATCGGTAGGTACGAGAAAGACCATTGTCTTGTGATAGGCGGGAATCCATAATGACTGAAAACGAACAGCAAGGGTACCGAGAGGTCGTGGCTGAAGAAATAGCGATGTTGAATGATGGGCAGCGCCTTCGGGTAACAGGAATACTTCTTGATCAAAGAGAGTCAATTCTAGTAGTTGGCGACAGAACTGGTGAGGTTGAAGTTATTTATGAAATTTCTACAGAATTTGAAAATCAAAAAGTAATTCGTGTCTTTGGGGCAGCTCATAACGGTCAGATTATTGCTGAAAGAGTCATCCCACTTAATTTAGATTTCGACTTATTTGTAAAAATGCACAAGTTTGAAAAAGAGTTGAAAAAACCCGATTAAAGAAATAAACGAAGATATAAGGTTAAAGGAAAACATTTTCATTCCTTTCGGAACTGCCCTTTTTTGCGGAGCAATCAAACAATGTCAAGCGCAGGACAAAAGAGGGATTTATTAAGGGAGATGGCATTCTTTGCTAATAAGTTAGTGACTATTGTGACAGTTTCGGGGAGAACATACACAGGAATCCTTGCTGGTTTTCATCCCGATACTCAAGCAGCTGTTTTAACTGAGGCAAAGAGAACTGATATTGAAGAAGAAAATGAAGTATATCCGAAAATCTTTATCGGAGGAACACAAGTAGCAGAAGTTTATCTCATTGAAAAACCGTTTGACTTAATGGCTCTAGCTACAGAACTAGAACGAGTATTTCGAAGACCAGGAGATGTCAAAGCTTATCCCGAAGCTGGCTTATTGGTGGTATTAGAAAGAGTTCGAGTTACTGAAAAAGGTGTTGAAGGATCAGGGCCTGTAGCTGATCGTGTGAGATCAATTTTTGAACGATTTGTGCGAGAACAGAAGGAATCCGAAGAAGAATAACCTTCTTTTTATATTGTGATAAACTGGAGTTAGATAGATTGTCCAAAAGGAAAAAAAAAGATCAAGCTCCCTATGAGGGAGTGTTTCGAGGTCGTATTCAAGATTATGAGTATGATCGTTTCAATGATTTAGAGCGGATAACATTCTATGACCAGGAAACGAAAGCTAGTCTCTATATTGAAATCCCTCATCAATTGGCGTCGTTTGAAGGCAAAGATGAAATAGAAGTCCAAATTTTCGCACAAGACACTTCTAAAAGTTTTGAAAATGCTTCTATTGTCTTTAATGGAAGACTCTTCCATGTTAGAGACGAAAGCGCAGGTTTCACCGCTTCTATTTCTTCAGGTGGGCTTCAACTTAAAATCACAACTTCTACTCCCATTGATTTTCGGACAGAAGTAACAGATCGGTACAAAATTGTTGTGTACTAATTTTTTGTATAGGAGTGCTAGGAAGGCTAAGATTTTTAACCCAAAATCATGACTTAAAATCACAACTTCCACTAATAGTATACTTCTTAACCAACATTTGCGGAGGTTTCCCAGCCAGGTCAAAACGGGTCTCGCGAAAGGATCCCGTTGACTAAAGGAGCAGGACTGAGGCTTCTGTGGCGTAGGCCTTCGGGAGTTCAAATCTCCCCCTCCGCACCATACTCGAAAATTGGCTTTTTATATCGGTGTTCCATATTCTTGCGAAATAAAAGAGGAATTCAGGCAGCCTAATGTAATCTCTTAACTGCTACCGATATTTCCCAATCTCTTGTAACAATTAATTTCCCAATTGTCCCTTTCTCGCCTTCCTGATGCTCATCATAGTTTAAATCTCCGACAAAGTCTCCTTTCTACGTTAATCTGACAGATCGACGTGGTATAAAGTGTACAAAAAATTTTTGTTGCCTTATAGGAGAGGTACTTGATTGCTGTAAATGATCGACCTGCACCCACGATGAGATGGTGCTTCATTCCCATGCACCCCGAACGTCCCAGATAGGAGAAAAAGCGTCCATGTATCTCCCAGGCTTTGTGTTTAAGCTATACGAAAGACATCTATGGGGACAAATTAAAAATGGTCCAGTACCTCGCCATGTAGGGCTGATCATGGACGGGAATCGACGAGCAGCGCGCGCATTGGGGAAATTCCCCCAAGAAGGACATCGCTTGGGTTTTAGAAAAGTACGGAACGTACTGCGCTGGTGTTGGGCACTTGAAATTAAGGTGGTGACGCTGTATGCGTTTTCCACGGAAAATTTTACACGTAAGGAACCTGAAGTGGATACATTAATGGAACTAGCGAGAAAACAATTTCTGGCAGTACTCACAGATGGAGAAATCCATAAAAATGAGGTGAGGGTACGTGCCATCGGTAGACTCCATCTTCTCCCACAGGATGTCCAAGATGCGATCCATCAAGCTGAGGAAGCCACCGAGCACTACACTCGTTATACCCTCCAAGTCGCGATTGGTTATGGTGGCCGTGCAGAAGTGCTCGACGCCGTACGAGCCATTATTACCAAGGTTCAAGAGGGATCCCTCGCATTAGATGCCATCAGCGAGAGTTATTTTGGCCGGCATCTCTATACTAATGGCACTCCTGACCCAGACCTTATTATACGTACAAGTGGGGAAGAACGGCTTAGTGGGTTTTTACTCTGGCAATCTGCTTATTCAGAATTATATTTTGCGGATGTTTTCTTCCCTAATTTCCGAAAAATAGATCTTTGGAGAGCTATTAGAACCTATCAACGTAGAGATAGACGATTTGGTAAATAAATTTATTAATTACATTTAATTTGAAAAATGTTCATTTTAATGATGAAAATGTCTCGATTAGAATTAATGGGGTTTATCCATGCAATTTGAAGTAATTATAGAAAATAAAAAAGCTTTAGCAAAATGTAAACGGTTCGTTACTGGTTTTCACGGACTTGGAGAGGTAGGTTTTATTACGGTTAGGCACATGGTAGAAGAATTAAAATGTGAACGAGTGGCGATTATCTCTAGCTCTGCTTCGCCACCCTTCATCTCAATTGAAAAAGGGCGGTTAAAGCTTCCTTTTGAAATCTATGCCCATGAGGATATTGCTATTTTCATCCCTCATCTTCAACCCTACCGCCATGTCCAGATAGAATTTTCGGAACATCTCTCCAATTGGATTATGCAGCAAGGATTTGAAGAAGGTTACTTTGTGGGTGGAGTGGACTCCCGTCTTCGCTCAGGAGATGAGAATATTCGCTATATCCCTACACGTGAGTTTATCACCCAAAAGAAGGAACTGGACGCTCCCTTTCTCGAGGATGAATTGTTCGTAGCTGGCCCTCTTGCTGTAATGCTTGGTCTTTTAGACCTGAATCAATTCTCTGCACTTGGGATTTTGACCTATGCTGATAGATCGCGTCCTGATACAAATAGTGCTGCTGAAGCCGTTACAAAACTAGCCCTAATTTTAGATATTAAAGTCGATATAAGCTCATTATTGGAAGATAAACAAGAAATTGAAGAGAAACTACTCCAAAAGCTCGCTGCAGCACAAGAAGAAGAAAAAAGCGATCAACCAGCACAGCTGTATACCTAGGTTTCAGTGGTAATCCCATACAACTTCCCTTTTTCGGGCATCCTTGCTAATATATCGTCCTCTAAGGGCGATATCTTCGAGTTGTTTTTCTATCTCTTGAAAGAAACTAGCTGTGGTTTTATATCCCTTTAGAAAGTGATTGAATAGTTCCCTGAATTTTTCTGGTTGGATACCTTTCAAGGTTGTCAGTAAGGTAAACAAATCAGTGGCTCGATGTTCGGTCTCACGAGAAAAATCCGCAAGCCCAAAATCAATAAGGGCTAGAATTTTCCTGTTCTCTTCCCAGATTGCATTATACGTGGTTAAATCCCCATGAACAAGCCCACATGAATGCAGACGACCAGTGACTCTACCAAAGTCTTCCAGTGCGGGATAAAGCATTATATGATTAGACTGGATCATTTGACTAAGTAATGGCCCATTAATTTTTTCAAGAATGATAGTAGAAGTTCCCAAATCTATACCATAAACTGAAGGGGTTCTTACACCGTTTTCAATAGCGGTAGTTAACGCTTTGACTTCCCTAATTGTACGTGTCCGTCTTAATCGTTCATCTAATTTAGGATGGCGATATTGTTTGGTTTTTCGCTCTTTATATATCGCTTCTCTCCCTAAATACGTCCCATGGGAGAGATGGGCCTCTGCACCTTTTTTAAAGACTTGATTTTTGATAATCAATGGTTTGAGAGCCATGGAATAGAAACCTCATCAATTCTCCATCGAGGAATTACTTGACTTTCAGAAACGGCTAGATATGCCTTACAGTCATATAACAACTTACCTGTCCATGCAATCATTACCCCATTATCACCCGCTAAACGAGGCGGAACAAAATAAAAGCGTACATCTTGTTCTTCGGCAACATCTCTAATCATCTGTCTCAAACGGCTGTTTGCTGCTACACCGCCTGTAAGAAGTACCTCTTTTTTTTCTGTGCATGAAACTGCTCTTTCTGTTATCTCTGCTAGCATTCCAAATGCATATTCTTGAATAGAAAAGCAGAGATCTTCCATTGTAGGATGTGTTTCATGATAAAGTCGAGTAGCTGCTGTAACAAAGCCCGAATAGGAGATTGACATCCCTTTTATTGTATAAGGTAATGTAAGTAGTTTTTTACCTTGTTGAGCATATTTTTCAATTAGTGGCCCCCCAGGATGAGGCAATCCGAATTCTCGAGCAATAGAATCTAGAGCATTTCCAACAGCGATATCTAATGTCTCTCCTAAAACCCGATATCGTCCATGTCCGAATCCAATGACCTGTGTATTTCCTCCCGATACATAGAGTGTGATAGGGTCTATTGCTTCTGTCAGGAGTTTTCCAAGTTCAACATGGGCAACACAATGATTTACCCCTAAAAGTGGTATTTCAAGATAAAGTGCAAGGGCTCTTGCAGCTGTCGCAGTTGCTCTAAGACAAGGCCCTAATCCTGGGCCTTGAGAAAATGCAATTCCTGATAACTCATTTGCTTGAAGACCCGCCTTTGTAATGGCTTCATGGATAAGGGTAGGTAGGTTCTGCCCTAGAAACCTTGCCGCTTCACGGGGGTGAATTCCGCCTTCTTTAGGTTGAAAAGTTGCACGAACATCGGATAGAATTTTTGTTCCTTCTATTATCGAAATTCCCGCAGTATGTGCGGTGCCTTCAATTCCAAGGATAATTGGTTCTTTTGACTCAACCATCAACCTTCTAATCCATTACTAAATCAAAAAGGAGATCCTAATTAAGTCTTGTTATTTCTTGAATTCCGAATAGCCACATTTGCCGCAGGAACGGCGATCCTTGTGTTCCGCAAGAAAACAACCACGACATCTAGGACATTCTTTTCTTAAACGTTTTAGTTTCCCGTCCTTGCTTGTTTCATAAAGTGCATGACCTTTCATTTTGCTTCCTCTAATAGTCCTGACCTTTTCAGACGATATTTAGGTTCTATCTTCTGCGCATCTGTAGGATTTTCATAGATGTGTAATTCAATACGGGATTGAGGTGCACCAAATTGACTATGAATGTTAACTAAAACAGTATTCTCGGCATTTGTATTGAGTTCTGCTGCTACACGTTTAATTATTTCTTGACGGCCTGGAGTGGCTTGATTCCTGTGTATTATGACTCCATATACTTCTTTCCGTTTGAGAAATGGATTCTCACGAATTTCGGTTAGTTCAAGTTCCATTACGATCACTCAGTTATAGGAAATTACAGGGGTCTTTTCTTACCAAGATTAAAGATCGCTCTGCTGAGATTAGGACTAGTCTTTTGAATAATTCTTTAATCTTAGGGATTAGTTTCTCTTTAAGGAAAAGGGTCAAAATGGGTTAAAAGCTCCTCGATTGATTTTTTCAGAGGTTTTGTTATATTTACAACGACTATCCCTTCTCCGGGTTGACCATAGACCATTAACGAATTCAACGGGGCTTCTAATGCGACTGGAATTGCTAATAAATCTTCTTCCCCCTCAACCTGTACACAAATCCTCTTCTTACTAGTCTGAAAAGAATGAAAGAGGTCTTTTATTGCTACCCACGCTTCTCGACTGATTTCTGCAGGCAAGTTTTTTACCTTAATTACTTTTGAATCTGGTATTATGATTTGAAGGTTACTATCCCGGAGAGTTTTGAAATCTAATATAGTTACATTCGGGATAATACTAACCGACATGAGAGTTTCTGCTACCACGTCTCCTACAGCAATTAAGGGCGTCCCTTTGTGGAAAGTACTGCCAAATCTTTCAGAAAACTTTTCTTCGGCGGTTTTATCATTAGGAGTCAATAAAATGCCCATAGGACTTTTGAAGTATTTTCGAGCGGTCTCTTTTAATCGTAAAACATGAGCGTTTTTTGGAAAGTATTTAACCACCATAATGATCAGTTTTTCTGGTGTTCAAATAAAGGTAGTTTAAAATATCGAAATAATTGCCAAAACGGTATTAATTAATGAACAGGTTTTTGATTGTGCCTAATTATTTCAAAAAAGCGGAGAGAAGCTAGAAATGAAACGATAAGCGACGAATAGGGGGATTTCGTTGTTTCTATCGTTTTTTTAGTGTTACAGGAGGGAAATGATGTCGTTTTCTGATTAATCTATGCTATCTCATTGATCTAGGTAGTACCCTTTCGTCGCTTATTAGCTATGTTCATCCTTATCCCTCTATTAAAAGATTAATTCCTTTTCAGTACAACAATTTCAAACATGCCAAGCTTGTATGAGCTTTCAGTGTTTTTTTGTTCCTATACTACGCCAAGATGCTTTATTATTGATCTAATTTCTCTCTTTTCATCTTTTTTCTTCTTTCCTAGCAGTCCCCGTTTGCCCATCCCGATAGATCGTAAACTCGCCTTGCTGCTCGGGTCGTCGTTCTAAAATCACTATGTGTCCATCATTACGCCAGTGCCCAACCAGCGCTGTGATCACCATCCGAAACCGATCATCCTCGAAATACCGCTGGACTGCCTGCTGTAACATGCCCATTCGTTCTTGATCTGTAGTTAATTGGACATTTGCAGCATTACGGGGCACACTAACATTCACTAGGATGCTCTCATAATAATCCTCGACCTCTACCAATTGGGTCAAACCTCTTCTTTTTATAATCTCTTATTTTACCATATTTTAACTTAAAGGGCTTCTTTCCTACTTTTATTTATTCTAACTGAAAAAAATCCACAAATAATAACAATGCTGTAATAATGATATCAAGCCCAATTCCGAGGTAGGTGACCTTCACATCGCGAGACATCAACAGTCGTTCGTCCTCTTCTTCTGGAGCAAAGCCAACCGTGAGTTCGGGGAGAAATTTAAGTCGTGCCACGCTGGTAAAGCAATAGACCAGTAGGATGAACGAAAATAGGGTAAGAACGATCCATCCATTAATATATTCGCCCTTTCTGTCCAAATGGAGCAAAAGCGACACCTGAATCGCAATCACAATCGACAGGGGCGTCAAAACCTCGCTATAAAATGCGGCAGCCTTCACGAGCCTAGCTTCTTCACTCATCTTTCTTCTTCTCCTCTTCTTTATTCATCTTTTTCGTTTCTAATCTCTTTCCTCTTTATCCATCTTATTCCTTTCTAACCACTATTTTGGAAGATTCTTTTTAATCCTTATATTGTCTAGTCTCTCCTCTCCCTTCCTATTTTCTTCCCCTCTATTCCCGTTTTATTTGATTTTTTATGAAAAAATCAGCGGACCCGGATCGCGTACCGCCCTGGCCGCGTCACATTGAGTTTGTGGGCGATGTCTGAGCGCTCGGGATCGATGACGACCACGAGACCCGAGAATTCCCGGGAAAGGGTTCCGGGTTGTTTACAAACGGGACATTGTTGTTCATCTTCGACGATCACATGACAGATCTTACAGGCTTTGAGTTTCGCCATGAATGCACCTCTTCTTAATCCAACGGGGCAAAATCATCACGATCTTCGATGACCTCATCGGCTGCTTCAGCAGTGGCGGGAACGGTGGCTTCCTTGGCCCAGCGGTCGGGACCCAGTCCAGGCTGACGCATGGTGACGGCGATCTTCATACTCACATGATCGGTGGTGGTGGTGATGATACGGGCGCGGACGCGATCCCCGAGCTGAAAGGTGCGGCCCGATTCGCGGCCTGTGAGAACCTGTTTGGTTTTGCCACCAAGGGAGAAATATTCGTTAGCGAGCTGGGAGACATGACAGAGGGCGTCGGTGCAGCCTACACGGATAAATACACCGAATTTTGTAGCTTCCACCACTTCTCCTTCTACCACTTCTCCATCCAGTGGTCTAAACGTCAGTACACTCATCTTGACCTCGTGAAACGTGTCTCCATGTCCTGGAATGATTCTTCCTGGCGATATCGACCTGACTTCCACGATAGCGACCAGCATCCCAACATCTGGTGCTACAGTATTTTCAAATTTTGCACGACAGATGTCAAAGATCACCTCGTTCAAATTTTCGCCAAACCGATTAGGTGGTACTCTTACAATGTCCTCGACCGTTGTTAGAAAGTACACGGTAGTGTCACTTCCGATTCTGAGCCGATTCTGAGCCAGAATCCATTATTGTGAAGCGTAAAGTCCAACTTTCTATCTCTATTATAAAGCTCTTCTTATCTTGAGGGCTTCTTTAGAAAAGCCAACAAAATCAAATTCTAACTCAACATTGGAATTAATGCTATTTAAACGCTTTCTTAGCGTCTTACCGCATTTTTTCGATTAAATGAGTTCTAACTACTCCCTAGGATCAGTAATTCTGTTATTCAAGTTGTTAATCAAAAGATCAAAGGTTTTGATGTAATAAATGCTTCTATTATAGATCAGGCCCAATAAATATGCAAATTTAGAAAAAAAAGGAATTTGAAGGGGGATACCTTCTTTGTCTTAGTCTGAGGTTATAATTATGCAGAACCTACGGCTCACACTTTTTCAGTAAAACTAACCGCTGCTCTTCGGTTACTCTTCCGATAAGCCCAGATAAATGCAATGAAGAGGAATACTGCAACGACTATTAGGATTAGACTAAGGTCATCCTTGACAGAAGCCTCTACTAGCAATGGTGCCAGAATAAGACTAATTAAATTGACTACCTTTATCATCGGGTTGATCGCTGGACCAGCAGTGTCTTTTAATGGATCTCCTACGGTATCACCAACTACTCCTGCCTTATGTCGTTCAGATCCTTTACCTGTATTTTTCTCAAGGTCTCTTGGCTCATCTTCAACAGTCTTTTTCGCATTGTCCCATGCACCACCTGCATTTGCCATAAAAACAGCAAGTAGTTGGCCTGAAACAATAATACCTGCATTAAATCCGCCTAATGCCTCTACTCCAGAACCAATTAGCGCCGTAGTGGTTTCTGATAGGCCAAGATTATCAGCGCCTGCATTCAACATTGCCCCAAAAGCAATGCCTACCATAATAGGTACTGAAAATGCAATGACAGCCAAACTGATCAATTCTTTCTGTGCAGCAGCTGTTGAGATTTGAACTGCACGGCCATAGTCGGGTTTTTTCGTTCCTTCCATGACTCCTGGAACTCGAAATTGGCGTCGGATTTCGACCATCATATCTCCAGCTGCTCGACTTACAGCACGGATGTTAAAGGCTGCGAAAATCCAAGGTAAAGCAGCACCAAGAAGAAGACCAACAAATACAGCAGGGATATTAACACGAAGACCTTGCGCTAATGGATTGAGGATCTGCTCACTTTCTGGTTTTCCCTTATTTAAATTTGCCACAACCACATCAATATCTGTCACGAAGGAAGCAAAGAGGCTTACAGCAGCAATTACCGCTGAAGCAATGGCGATCCCTTTTGTAATGGCTTTAGTGGTGTTTCCAACGGCATCCAGCTCTTCTAGAACTCTTCTTGATTCCTCATCGAAATCTTTCGCTACAAGCTCAGCTATTCCTTGACCATTATCACTAATGGGTCCGAAGGAATCCATTGCTACATTGTTTCCGGTGTGTGAGAGCATGCCGATACCTATTAGTGCAATACCATAAAGCATGTAATGAACAATTGACTCCTTATGAATACGGAGTTCATCGATTCCGAGTGCGCCGTTGAAGACCTCGTTGCTGGGTAGGAAAAGGAATGTTGCGATTGTGATGACAAATGATGCAGAAATTGCCACTACTGCCCAAACACTAGATTCAAGCCCTAATGAAAAGCCTGAGAGGATTGTAGTCGCGGGTCCACCGTCCATTGAATCAACAACTTCTTGAACTGGCCCTCTTTCTTTAGCTGTAAATCGTGCGGTAATGGGATTAAAAGATACTGCTAACATAACGCCTGTGGCAACAAGAAAAGCAAGTCGCCAGTCACCAACATAGAATATCGCAAATAGGAATGACGTAAAAATTGTTATTGCACTCGATAATTCATACGATTGAAACATTGCTTTTTCGGCATCTGGTGTTCTCCAAAGACTCACAGCAAATGTTCCCACCATGGAACTAATCACTCCTATCGCTCGTACGATCAATGGGAACATTATCCAGATGATATTTGGTTCTATGCCCATTAGCTCTTTTTCAATGTGATCATAGATGTATAATCCTAAAATCAGCGAAGACACAATGGTTACTTCGTATGATTCAAAAATATCGGCAGCCATACCTGCACAATCGCCTACATTATCACCGACAAGGTCGGCAATTACGCCGGCGTTTCGGGGGTCATCCTCGGGGATGTCTTCCTCAACTTTTCCTACAAGATCAGCGCCCACATCAGCAGCTTTGGTATAAATACCACCGCCTACCCGCATAAATAATGCCAGAATGGTTCCTCCGAAACCAAACCCAAGTAAAGCGTCAGGCGCGGCTTTTCCAAAGATGATAAAGATCAGTGTGCCTCCTAATAGGCCAAACCCATCCGTCAGCATTCCGGTGACCGTACCTGCGCGGTAAGCTACTGATAGTGATTTATTATAGCGCTTTTTCACATCAAGCTTATTTCCTTCTGCGTCAGTGGCCATCGTAGCGGCGGCAGCGACTCGAATGTTCGCATTAACCGCGATTCGCATGCCCAACTGACCCACCGCAAGTGAAAAACTCGCGCCCATGATAAAGGCGATTGTTCGACCCACTGCCATGATCAACGTGGGATCATCTACATCAAATTCATCTTTCGCCGCTGCTGAGGGCTCAACCAAATATACACTCAGAAAGAGTGCTAAGGTGAGAATTGTGACAATTGGTAAAATTGTCTTTAGCTGTTTCATGAGATACGAGTCAGCACCTTCTTTGATAGCGCCCCATACCGTTCGCATGTCGTCTGTACCAGTATGCTGTTTCATAACATCTTGTCGTAGCCACCAAGAATATAAAAAGCTCAAGATAGCTACACCGATAACACCCATAAGAAGTGCTTGCTCAAAAAGATCTAATTCTGAAAAGGTTGTAAACATAATTTCAT
>JAEOTF010000491.1 GCA_016840025.1 Candidatus Hodarchaeota archaeon | reverse complement strand
TTAAACCATAAAGCCCACCAAGGCTTCCATCCCCACCTGGTTGTGATGTATATATTAGTATGCCACCTGTTTCTCCATTACAATAAACTCTCTCTCTTATTGAAGCCGCAGAGTACCCCGAGTCAATCGCTAACCAACTTATTAATTTATGAGAAAGCGAATGTAGGTAAATAAATAATGGATGTAACTCTATTTTGTCGCGAGAGTCTCTGAAAAGATGATCACGATAAATATCTTTTTGAGTGTGTTGATGCACTTTGAGCCATTCTTTTGCAGCGTTACCTAATAGTTGAAAATCGTGTGGCTTCACTATATGAATGAAGATTGCTTCACCATTTAATTCTACTCCCGGGTACCACTTCTCTTCTCTAGTCGCGCTTATTTCCTCAGAATGATGCACCAGTACTTCACGTCCTCTAATAGGATCAATTCTTCTATAACCATGTTGCACCATCACAACTTTGATACGGGTGAAAGGAGTGATTTTAAATTCAAACTTGCTAGGATGGTTGGTTCTTAAATTGAAAGATTTACTTAATGGAGCTTCAAAATCTTCATAATTCGCCCCTTCTTGCGAAGCGGTCACAAGGGCTTGATATTCTTGAGATAACATTTGTGAGTAAGTTTCAGCTGGCTTTTGGTTATCGATAGTACCTAAAGCATTCTTGATTTCTTTAGCACTATATTTCAGCAAGTCAGTAATAGTCCGAGTGTCAATTTTGTTATCAAAAAGAACTTTTTTTAGAGTATCAGCGTTGAAGCTATCCAAAGCAAGGAGGGTACGAATTACACTTGACACTTTATCATCAGCAATTATGTCCTGCAGCTTACTTCTAACAAATCGAATTTTCACAGAAGATAAAATATCAGGTATTCGAAGATTTAACGCACCTCTATGTAATACTGTTGGCTTTAAATCAGTGCTATCTTGATTTTTATTAAGTGGACAATTCCTAGGTCTATTAGGTTCGCTTTGAAAACTCTCAAACTCAGGGAATCTTCCACTGCATACGTGCCAAGCATAAAAAATGTTCCCCATTGATTCTGATGTTTTACATAGTGCACATATAATTCGAATATCATGTAATCGGGGACCTCTCCTATTCCAGAAAAAGACAGGAGATCTACCCCCTGATTTTGGGCAGCGATTCCCTCCATGTATTGCTTCTTCCCATAAAATATCATCAAGATGGCCTTGAGGACATGCCATAACAAACCTTACAGCATTACGATGATCATGTTGCCTACAAATTGGGCATCGTCTGCCAATATAAAGAACTGAAGAAAAATGGGATTCTTTTGGAGGACACAAGTGCCATTCTGGAAAGATTTTAGTACGATACAAGAATCCGTCCCTGCTGAGTTCTTGATTGGATGGTACTCGAAAAATATTCCCCATTAAGATTTTACTGAAATTATCACTTTGGATTTTAAAATCGGATGGATGAAGAGACAGGTGTTGGAATAGCCCGAGATTTAGAAGGGGAATAATTGCTGGACCATTGGGGCTTTCTATTATTGCTCCGGGACCATAAATTGTAATGAACTGGGATCTCCTAATATCTTGCTTAAATGATGAGTAGGTCAGTTTAATCCCTCCGGGGTACTTCCAGACCTATGGTTTCCTCAATATCTCTCAGGGAATATGGCGTGTTTTCAAAAACAGATTCCATTGTATTACTTGTTGACGTAGGATCGCCAAGTACAGTAATATAATTACTTCTAGCTCCTGGGGCACGTCGTTCCCAGTATATGATTGTACTATTCCGGTCACTGGAGGTTACTGCGTAATTGTGCCATTGATCGAGCCCGCTTTTTAAATTGGTATCCAAATCATCAAGGTCTGGTTTTCTCAGTTGTGGTTGGTTCTCCCCTCTTCTTGTCAATATTTTAGGTAGAATGATTATTTCAGGATCCTGTCTTCCAGATTCCATGAGTTGTGCTCCAGAAAAGTAGTTGTTTCTAACAAGTTTTTGTTCAATGGCCCATGTTCCACCTACGGGAGTTTCATCGACGTTTGTTGCACATCGCATTATAGAAACCATCACTGGTCCACCGGCTCTTTCGAATACTCTTGGAGCAAAAGGGTAAACTGTAATGGGCTCAACAAATCTGTTTAACATACTATGATATCCTACAAAATATTCATAATGAGAAAGGTCTCTTGGTCTCGTTGCTTTGTAGAAAGTAATGACAATGCCGGGATTTCTCCGACCTATGCGTCCTGTTGCTTGAATGTACGATGAAGTGGTTTTAGGTTGACCATGGACTATCATCAATCCAAGCCGTGGAATGTCAACCCCAACACCGAAAATATTTGTAGTGAATATTGCAAGGGGTACTTCATCTGGAGGATCCGACGAGAGAGCTTTCTTTTCTAATACATCGAGATAGATCGGCAATTCTGTGGACTTAATTCGACTGGACAACTCGGTATGATCAGCAGGTTGACGGGGAGTGCCAAATCTCTGAGTCATGGAAGGGTCGCTAAATCTACCAACAACATCTTGTTTGTATAATGCTTCTGCTCCTGCTAGTTCTCGTATAGCATTAAAGTAACCGACTACTGTCCAGTAAGGGTCAATCTCCTCTTTCGAATAATTATCAGCTTGAAGCTCGCTGTACATGTATTGGAGAAGTACAGCCCATAATCGTACAATAGGTGTCTGTGCCCCCTTGCCTGGTGCACAGATACCTATATGCAATCTACCTGCTTCAGGACTTAGTGGGTGAGTGGATTGAGAACGTAAAAAGAAGAGGTCCTGGGCATCTAAAGATGGGTTTGGGAAGATTGCTAATTGCCTTAAAAATACAGATTGAACCTGCTCAGTTGCTTTTCTTATAGTTGCTGTTGAAGCGATATATTTTACTTTATGGTTAATATTGGTACTGAGAGCATCAATAGCTGTTTCATAAATACCAACAAGACTGCCTAAGGGCCCTTCAATAAGATGAAGCTCATCCTGAATTATAAGGTCTGGTGGCTGGAATGGTTCTACCTCAATAATAAAATTAGATCCTGATGGTCTAGGATCTTCTATTGGTTGGCGAGGATTACCTCTCTGAGAAAAAGGATCCTTTGGAGGCATCATCTTCCTATAGTAACCATATAGTCTGTGAAACCGGTTTACATTGCCAAATATCCCAGCAGACTTGGGTTCAAAAGGCATTCTCGCGAATTTATCGACAGTAGAAACGATAATGCTTGGACATCGATGGTAAATTTGGTCATCTACTGTATATGCCGGTATTGGCATCCTTTTAGAAACCGACTTGGTGCTATTTACCAGAAAAATATCGTTGACTGGCAGCCATCTTTTAAAATCTGGTGCTTCGGGAATGGAAGAGTCAATATATCCACATGGTCCTCCTTCACACCAGTAATGATTATTCAAATCACACTTTGGATTATTGCAGTATATTTCAAAATCAATGAAAACATCTTCTTCAAGTTCTTTTAAGTAATATCCCATTCTTGATGGTCGAGCACACTCAACATTGATTGAAGCTCCATTAACACTTTTTTCTATGGTAGGTTGTATACTATTGGACCACCATTCATCATATTTTCTTGCATCGATTGTCGTTGCTATGTCAATATCTGTTGTGATAGTGTATTGATGACGTTGGTTTGATACACCAAGATATGATGCTTTGGCGTTTTTGATTTCAATTATTTTATCGATGCTTGGAAAAACGAAGCTTTGTTTGGAAATTTCTTTTTCAGTGGATATTATTGTATGTGTAGTGTAAGTGCCTTTTCCTAAGTTATCTGGAATGGATAATAATGCATCGCAACAGGGGCAATGGATTATCTGAGCGGGGTCTCCTCTACCATATCCCTCTCCTTTTAATATATCAATAGCTCCCAAAAATTTCACTGATCTACGTTGTCTTCGATTGTATGAGATAGTACTTTGAAGAGAGTTGGGAGTCATCTCACCTCCCACCCATAGACCGATTGAGAATCTAGAACTGCCCCAGATGAAATGATCATCGTTTTTACAATTTGTAGGCCTCCAACCAATAGAATCACTTGGTAATCCCAAAGTCCGTAAATATTCACATGCTGTTATTAATCGCAAAGCCCGTCTGTATTGCTGGATTGTTAGAAGTCTTAGAGTATACCGAGAAATTATTGTGGTACCTAAAGCTCCGTTCAGCATTGATGAATTTGTTAAACTTTTCCGTCTTCTATATGCTAAGGTGAATGCAGCAATACCAAGGTACGCTTCTGTTTTTCCAGTACCAGTTGGAACCCATAAAAGATCACAGATATCTTCTTTCTCAACTCCTGTTATGGAGGGAATGTTAATTAATATAAAAGCAAGTTGAAATGGTCTCCACGTTAGCCCTATTTCTGGTCGTTCTTGTATACGTTGACGCCATCTATATTGAAGATCGATTGCTTTATTTAAAAAACAAAAAGATAGACGGGCTTCATCATCTGTTTTTAACACGTCAATGGCGTGGTTCAATCTTCGTAAAACAATTTGATGGCGGGTTACATTTAATTCGCCAATAGCTCTCTGTGCCTTCGGAATGTTTGGAAGCTGGTTACGACAATCTTTAATCCATTTTTCATAACCCTCTGTTAGTGGTATGAGAGAAGCTTCAATTTTATTTGTGTCCCAGCTTTCTGCTAATTCACCTGCATCAAGGACCGGTTGATGGCCATATTTCTCATCCCAAGTTAAACTTGGCATTGTGATATTGTAGAGTGGTACAAATTCAGTTCTTAAATGGGGTGTGATAAATTCATTACCAAGGTTATTGGGTATGGTCTCACCATCGACCCAATAAAATGGTGGTGATTTTGGTCTATTCTTGTATTCTTCAGGTTTTGAGGATGATTCTGGATCAAATCGTTCCCAAATCCCTGCACACATATAACCACGTACCATAACTGGATTTTTTCGATATATGAGATCTAATATCTGATCCTCCCGATCAGCCTTATACAGTGGTTTGAAATTTTGTATTGGGTGTAATTCGGTATTATTCCCAAGTTTTATTCGTATTTGAGGTTGAAAAACATGTAATTCACCTACGTGGTAACTGCCTTTTTCATAGCTGCTTTCTAACTCTTCATTACAAAAAAATACGTTGAAGAAAGTAACATTGGGAGCTATCGTTTTTGAAAATATTTTTAGAGTTACAATGACTTCTTTTGTGTTCGAATATGTTGCTTGATGCGGATATATGTTAAAACTGTTCCCTGATTTTACACCTAAATCGTTTATTATCATATAGTAAGGCTTTCTCTGCCAAACAGTAACATTTTTTTCATCAACTTGTTTCGTAATTCTTGAATATTTTCCCCAAGTAACACATATCGAAAGTGAAGGATCATCGTTTTCTACTGTTTTAAGAATGAAGGAAAGGCCAACTGCACTAGGTTGTTTAATAGGGTTTAGGATTGGCGAAAACGTCACACTCTCTTCAGAAAGTCCCTCTTCCCCTTCACTAACATCGCCAATTAAATTCTCAAATTCTTCTTCCTTATCAATCGATGTATCTCTAGGAGCTAAGATTCCTGTAATATATTCTATAAGAGGGGTACTTTCATAACTGAGAGTTTCTTCAGGTCCGTATCGAGGTCCTAAAACTTCTTTCACTAACTCGCTTACAATCACTCGTCGCAATTCTATACCCCAATCAGTTATAATAATACTGGATAATATAATAGAATAGTGCATTGAATTACTCAAAAAAACTACTGGTTCCTAGATTTCTTCGTGAGAGTGGAATAAGACGGGGGCTTCAAAGCCTTTATGTAGGAATAGTTGGTTCAACCGATAACTCCCAACTTTTAATTAACAAAAACCCGGATGAAATCACTCAAGGATCGATTTCAGGAAACCCTCTTGTCAGGAACTGTTTTCATCATGCAATCAGATGGTTGAATTCCATAAAACAATTTACCAACTCGCCTGAAATTTATGAAAACCAAATATTACAGCCGTCACGAACTCCTGCAAGATACATCACTAATCTCAGGAGGAATACTTCTACAGTTGAGCTGGAAGGGGTGATTTTTAAGAAATCAAAGGTGTTTTATGACAGATTTTTCCGAGATAATATTGTATCTTTATCTATTATCCTTCCAAAACTTCAAACAATATCTAGTTTACGCTGTAGAGAAAGTGTCGCTAATACCGTCGAATTTGGATTACATTCTATCAAAGGCATTCAACCTGTGCCTTTTGTCAACAGAATACATCCTTCCCGAGTGCAATTTTCAAAAATACAAGACATCCCCAAATTATCTGAATTCGATTTTTTAAAAACTAGTATGATTGATCTCACGCGTTTTCAGGACTCAATGGCATTTGAAAATTATTGTGAAATTGGTTCTGAACAAACTATCATAGAAGGTTACCATAATCGACAACTGGGCGCTCCATGTGTTTTTGGAGGATTGATTCAATCCTCGGGGAGAAGAGGCCCATATCTTCAGATACAAGACTTGAATTCGGAAGCAAGTACTAAACTTCACATTTCTGAACAATTCTTAAAATCTCTGGGAACTGATTTACGAGATATTGCCAAGTTTAAAGGACAAATGATTCGAGTATTAGCAGTGCTTTGGTATAATTATGGCTCATCGCAATCTAGAACAAGACTTCCCGAAGTGATCTCCGGCGAAATAGTTGATCACCCCAATGATCTGATTATAGACGATTTAACTGGATATACGAGAATAAGAAACAAAGTAAAATTTGATGAAGTTAAAGCCAGGTACCATACCCTAGATTTGACTACAATTCCGACCACTCTTAGTTTCGAGAAAAATTTCATACAATATACGCCGGAGAGCTCCGTTGAGAACAGATTATCCAGATTATTTCTTGATGAAACAAAAAAATTACGATCATTGAGAAGTATATCTAAAAATAATGCAACTGCGGAAAATACACTACTGGCAAAATGTAATAACATAC
>JAEOTF010000490.1 GCA_016840025.1 Candidatus Hodarchaeota archaeon | reverse complement strand
TCATTCAATTAATTGTTTCACAATTTTCTGTACCTTTGTATTGAAAACTGATCTATCAAATTCCTTGCACCTCTTGATTGAAGAGTTATGTAAGGCCATCCACTTTTTAGGGTTAGTATATAATGTATCGATCGTATTAGTCAACTCTTTTATCGATTCATATGATTTTCCATACTTGTCCAACTGAGTTATATCAGAATACTGACCACCACTTCTATGGATTATTACGGGACACCCTAGCGCCATACCTTCTACGACTGCTATGCCGAAATGTTCGTATCTTGTTGCGTGGATAAACAGTCTTGATGATGATGTTATGTGTATCAAATCCTTTCTAGACGCATTTGGATATATTTCAAGCTCAATTTTTTTTTCTTTAGCTAATGACTTGATCTTGTTTAAGTAATTCATTCTGCTTGGTATTAATCCACCTACAATCTTGAGTCGAGGCTTCGAGTTTGAGAAGAAGATGGCTTCGATAACGTCTTCATACCGCTTTTCTGGGCTGATCCTTCCAATCATGACAATACCTGACCTCTCGTTAAAACCTCTCTTCGAACTAGGCAGCATTTCGTTAACTAACACAGGTGGATGAATAACTGTAGCCCTATCTCCCCAAACCTCTTCAATCATGTTTTGTATGTATGTTGAGTTACATGTTACAACATCCGCATAAATGAAGGGGTTTTCTCTCCCAAACAGTTTATAGAGAGCTATAGATCCTTTAAAATAGTATTTCCAAAAACCCTTTGAATACTTAACATGATAATCAAGCGTTTCTTCCCATCTAGGGGTAGGAAAATGAATATACTCAATAATTTTAGAAGGATGCCCAATAGGTTTGTAAAGATCTGTATCAATCCATATTAAATCTGGTTTCTCCTTTTTTATCGCTCTTTTAAGGGGAATCCATGTAAATGATCTTTGGTATATGCCAAACATTGGCAAAAAACGTTTAAGAAATACATAAGTTTTCACATCTTCTAAATCTATACCAAACCATTCCTTATACTTATTCTTTCTAAAACCTGTAGTAGCTACAATAATTACGTCCAAACCCATTTTTTGTAGAGCTTTAACCACGGCAGAATCTACTAATTCCCCGCCTCCTGCTCTATCCCAATAGTGATGAGCAACAATTGCCTTCATTTTTTCAATTTTCCATGAAGCATTATATGCTTTTAAAACTAGATATAACTTTTCTAGAAACCTCTTGTAATAGTTGCTGTCAGCCGCTATCAACTACTGCAGTAAATGTAAAATACATTGTTGTGAATGAAACAGAAATCAATAAACTTAAAAACAGACCCAATAGCCTTTTCATGAGGGACCACTTTCTAAACATTGTAAGTAATTCACTTAGCGAATAGAGAAACAATAATGTATCGATAATATAATATTTGTGCGCTCGACTACTAGTTTTCTCGTAACAAATACTATAACAAGAATTTCCTTAAAAATGTGATAAACTTTGAAAAGATTAGTATCATACTATTGTATCGTAGTCGAACTCCTTTTCCAGACACATTCAAACCTAGTACATCATCTATGGAAAAATTGCGCGCGCGCAGTTTGAGGCTTTTAAACATAAGGTTACGTTATAAGCAGGTTCTGAATGAGAATTAGTATGTCAGTCAATATGAAAGGTGAATAAATACGAAGATAGCAGTGTTCCGCCCTCTATTGACGCCTTGGGAAAGCGAAGTATATCTAAGGCTAAGTAAGATTTTCAATGTAGAGTTCTATGTTACCTATCCTGAATGGGGTAAACACTATCAATCTTTTGGTGTTTTAATGAACTCTGCAGTTAAGTCTCTATCATATAATAGATGGGTTCGTATCGTAATGGACAATATGATTGTTAAAAGATTCTTTATATCTAGATTTTCGTATTTTGACGGAGGAATAATTCCTCGTGTTTTTTATGAGATAGTTAAGAATAATTATGATATAGTAGATACATTAGAAACATATACTTACTCCTCTCTTCAATCCGCAGTTGCAAGGAAATTGAATAAATCAAAGCTTGTAGTAACAAATTTTGAGAATATTCCGTGGCCATGGAGACGTTATGTTTTTACACGAAAAATTATTATGTCATTAGCAGATGCAATTGTTGTCCATTCACGAACAGCCGAAAAAAAATTATTAATTGAAGGATATGATCCGAAAAGGATTCATTTAATCCCTTGTGCAATTAATATTAAAAAATTACAGCCCAAACGGACTTCATATTTGAAGAAAAAACTTGAACTTAGTGGTCCAATCGTACTGTATCTCGGAAGAGTTTCAAATGAAAAGGGATTACTGTATCTTCTCTACGCATTTCCAATCGTGTTAAAAGAAATCCCTGATGTAAAACTCGTTATCATAGGACAAGGGCCTGAAAGACAAAATTTGATTGAGCTATCACGTAAACTTAACATAAGCAAGTCTGTTGTAATGCCTGGGCCTATAAGTCATTCTAAGATACAAGAAGCTTTCGCGTTAGCAGAAATATTTGTTCTGCCCTCAATCCCTACTGCTTCTTGGAGAGAGCAATTTGGCTACGTCTTAATAGAAGGAATGAGCTGCGGAAAACCTGTTGTTGCTTCCAGAACAGGAGCAATTCCAGAGATTGTTGATGATGGGATTACTGGTTTACTTGTTCAGCCCAAAGATGTTACGGGTTTATCTCAGGCAATTCTTTCTTTACTTTTAAATCCGAGTAAAGCAAGAGAAATGGGCGCAAATGCTAGAAAAAAGGCTGAAGAAATCTATTCAGATAAAGTTGTAGCGAAAAGTCTCGTCAAGTTATACAAAAACATATTATGAGAAAAAGGGTGATAAATCAAATCTTAAAGAGAATTTGGTTTAATATGCCCGCGCTCGATAAATTTAAAAACAAAAACTAAAACGGGGGATAATTGGATGAAAATTCTGGTTTGTGAGCCTATTGAAGAAGAAGTTTTAGGTTTGCTAAGACAAAGTTTTGAAGTTGAGCTAGAAGGAAAGTTAAAAAATACAGATGCAGATATAATAATTGTTAGGAGCAAAACAAAGGTTACAAAAGAAATCATCGAATCAGCTGAAAATTTAAAAATAATTGGTAGGCTTGGCGTTGGAATTGATAATATTGATATAAAAATCGCGAAGAAGAAAGGGATAAAGATTATAAGTACTCCTGGAGCGCTTACAGAGAGCGTAGCAGAGCTAACTGTTGGTTTGATGTTTTCCTTAGCCAGAAAAATTCCTAAAGTTCACATAAACCTGAGGTCTGGAAAGTGGCTTAAAAGAGAACTAAAAGGAATTGAACTCTCAGAAAAAACGCTTGGTATTCTGGGGCTCGGTAATATAGGGCGTAGGGTAATAGAAATCTGCGATGCTATAGGAATGAATATTATTTACTGGAGTAGAAATAGGAAGCCCGATTTGGAGAATGCGCGTGGTATTACATATGTGGATTTCAATTCTCTCTTTAAATTGTCAGATTTCTTAAGTATTCACATAATGTTAACTCCACAGACAAGAGGAATTGTTGGTAAGAGGGAGATAGCGTTAATGAAACAAACCGCCTTCCTCATAAATACCTCTAGGGGCGCTGTTCTAGATGAGGAAGCATTATATGACGCTTTAAAAAATTTAACAATTGCCGGTGCAGGATTAGACGTTTATGTCAAGGAGCCCTATTGCGGTCGATTGAGAAGACTGGATAATGTAATTCTAACGCCCCATATTGGTTCAAATACGCAAGAAGCTCAACTAAGAGCTGGAATAATTTTAACACAAAAAATATTTTCAGAATTTACCATGCTCGCAGAATCAGATATTTGAGATTGGCTAACTATAACTGGATGTGGGAATGCTGCATAAAACTGGCGTGGCTTCACTCCCTTTACATAATGGCAAAGCGCCGTCTTGACTAGTCAGGCGCATGCAGGATTTAGCTAGAGAAATAATCACAATAATTATTGACGAATATGGAGAGCTAGCTAGACTTCATTAGTTATTCCAAACGCGCGCGCTAAAAAAAATCCCAAGCCTATAATTGAATCACCTTGTTCTTTTTTAGTTTATATACTAAATCTTCATCACTCACTTCTTCTATAATTTGATCTCGATCAACCATGATATTTAATATATCTCTGAGCATAGCTGGATTCCATTTAATTTCAAAAAAATCGTTTAATCCCTTATTTATCGCTCGAAAACACCATCTTTTATCTTTTTGGACGCCCATCAACCTCACTATTAAAGTTGAAGTGTCTTCAATCCAATTCCATGGATATATAAACCACGTCCAAACTTTCACTTTCTCTGCAAAATAATCTGGCTTGAATTGTGACGTCGGGACATACTGCATAGTAGCAACCTTCATTTTACTGGGGTTTAATTGCCTTAAATAATTTGTAGATGTGATCAAACTTTTACCTGTGTCTGTAATGTCATCAACAACCAATAGTCTTTTTCCAGTAAAATCAGTATTTAACGGATATTTGATGGTGGCTTCATCTTTTGTCTTTCCAGTTTGAAGCCAATGTTCTACTTTTAAACTGACTAGATCTGTTATTCCAAGAAAGTCGCACATGATCCTCGCAGGGATCCATCCTCCCCGTGCGAGTCCAACTATCGTTGTAGCTCTATAAGCTGAAGCTTTTATGTCTTTTGCGACCTTCGTTATCATTCTATATACTTCTTCAAAAGTTACAACTTTACACTTCATTTTGATTGACATAAAAACACCATAAATACTGCTAGCCCGCTAGCGATTGTTGTCCCAAACCAACTCCATAGTAAATAATGTCCTTTCTTTTCACTTCTTCAGGATTGAAAATGCGGCATCCATCAATAATGCAAGCTGGTTTTCTTAGAACTCTGACAATGTTTCTTGGCTTGAGGCTTTTAAAGATATCATGGCTTACAGTGAAAACTACACAATCTGCTCCATCAATACTCTTTTCAAGACTTTCTGTAAAGGGTATACGCGCCTTCTTCATTTCTTCTGCTCGAAAGTATGGGTCATAAACAAGCACTTTTGCGCCTTTCACTAACAACATATTTATTATTTTATATGCCGGAGAATTTTTTATTTCTTTTACGTTGGCCCTATAAGAAATTCCAAGAATAGCTATCTTTGATCTCTTCAAACTCTTTCTGCAACTTTGTAGAGCTTTCTTTATCATTTTAACAATATGATTTGGCATACTATCATTGATCTTCCGTGCATATTTGATGAGTTTTGGTTCGAATCCGATTTCTTCAGCCCTATCGATTAGGAAATATGGATTATAAGGAATACAATGGCCACCAACGCCGATGCCAGGTTCATGTAGGTGGCAATAAGGCTGAGTGTTAGCTGCTTTTTTTATTTCCTTAAAGTCTATTCTGGCTTTTTCACAGAATATTGATAGCTCGTTTGCTAAAGCAATATTTACATCCCGATAGATGTTTTCGAAGAGTTTAGTAGTTTCTGCCGATATTATGTTTTTTACCTTTATTATTTCGCCACTACCTATGGCTTTAAGGATAATGGAGGCTACTTCAACGCTTTTCCTGTTAATTCCGCCAACAATTCTAGGATATATGCGGATATCATGTAATGCTCTTCCTGCCATGGCTCTGATTGGACTATAGGCTAAGCCAAAATCTGTTCCAGCTTCAAATCCGGAGGAGGATTCTAAAGAGTCTTTCACCATAGCATCCGTAATTCCTGGCCCTACCGTGCTTTCAACAATAATAATGCAGCTTTTATTCATCTTTAATCCAATTTCTCTCGCGACCTTCTCAAGGGCTGAATAGTCTGGTTTCTTTTTCTCATCAATTATCGTAGGAACAATAATAATCATTATATCGCTTATTGAAGCAGATTCTTTTACATCGCTTGTAACTCTAAAACTTTTATTAATAGTATTTTTAATAATGATTCGAAGATTGGGTTCTGCAATCGGGCTTTCTCCACGATTTATGCGCTCAATTACTCTGGAGTCGATATCCACTCCGATTACTCTTGCGCCTTTCTCAGCATAGAGACAAGCTGTTGGTAGTCCCATCCAACCTAAGCCATAAACACTAATCACTAACTTCCCCTTTGTAATAGCGCTTTCAATTTCTTCAGAAGACATTTTCATAATATTAGGCATAGCTCTTACCTCAAAATAGCCATTTAAAATCCTACTCCAATTCTCTATCACTTTGTTGTATGAGATTGTTTAAAACATTAAAAAGATATTTGGTTATT
>JAEOTF010000489.1 GCA_016840025.1 Candidatus Hodarchaeota archaeon | reverse complement strand
TATCGTGAATGTAGTTTCTAACGGGTAAGGTTTTCGATGTCATTTTCACTCGAAATTTCGTCGGGATCTTACCTATTAATCCCTTTTGGTCTCGTCATAGGGGATTTTTCATTGTGAAATCCATGCTAGTTATTCTCTCGTAACCACCGATAGAAACTCTTGTTTTACGAGGAAGATAAATCCAATACACGAATCCATTCCATATTGGAATTTTTAGCCATTGCTATGTAATTTTTGATTTGACCTAAACATAAGTTATAGGCATCATCTGGGGCTGTATAATAAGATTTATACCAGTTGATTGTTAACATAACTGTTTCTTCGATATCCATGAGTCCGTGCCATTTTAACATATGATAAGCCTTACTACAATCAAGATTCAAATAATTAGCTTCATGAGGTTGAGAAAAAGCCTTTTTTGGGGAAAACCAAGAACCTTCTCCCCAAATTTTAATCGCTTGCTCGACTAGTTCTCCTACAGTCATCGTTTGATATGCTTTCGGACCAAAATTCCATGTAGAAGCATAATCTGCACCATTGTTGTACATTAATGCTCCAAGCCATAAATATCCAGATAAAGGTTCAAGAACATGTTGCCATGGGCGAATAGCTTGTGGATTTCGTACTTCGATTGGTTCTTTGTTTACTAAAGATCTTATACTGTCAGGAATTATTCTATCTTCACACCAATCTCCTCCTCCTATTGCATTTCCAGCTCTTACAGATGATAAGGCAACCCCATGTTCTGAAAATTTATTAGGATTAAAAAAAGATCTTCTATATGCTGCAGTTATGAGTTCAGAACAACCTTTACTGGAGCTATAAGGATCGTACCCTCCTAAAGGATCATTTTCACTATATCCCCAAAACCATTCTTTATTCTCATAAACTTTATCACTGGTAACATTAATAATGACTCTAACTGAACTAGTTTTGCGTATGACTTCAAGCAGATTAACTAACCCCATCACATTGGTTTCGTATGTTGTTTTCGGATCTTTATACGATAATCTTACTAAAGGTTGAGCAGCTAGATGAAACACAAATTCGGGGTTGTAAGTTTGGAAGACATCTTGAAGATGTTTTTCGTCTCTCACATCACCTATTATGTGAATTACTCTACTCTCTGGATATGTAGCTTCAAAAACGCTGGGTTTTGTATTAGGTTCAAGTGAATAGCCTACAACACGAGCTCCTATGGCACTTAACCACATAGAGAGCCAAGTTCCTTTGAAACCAGTGTGACCAGTCACAAGGACTGTCTTTTCCCTATACTCTTTAGTTAATGAAAATTTTTGTATGTTGGATTGACTGAAGGTTTGAAAGTTTTGATTCTTTTTTTTGTTGCTCGTGTTCTTATGTTCTTTCATATTTAATCAGATATTTTATTGATTTATTTTTCTTCTGGTAACACTTCTCCTGGCCATGGAACCTTACCTTTCTTTATACTTTCTCTCCATATTTCGTTCAATAATTTATATTCCCGATAAGTATCCATTGGTTGCCAAAAACCGTTATGGGGGTACATCATTAATTCTCCGTCCTTTGTGAGAAGTTTTAATGATTCTTTTTCGAAATTTAAATCATCTCCTTCTGGTAAATAATCCCAAATTCTCTTTGCGTCCATGACAAAAAATCCCCCATTAATTCTACCAGAAGTTGTTTGAGGTTTCTCGTAAAACTCAACTATTTGATTGTTTTCCGCAATCTCTATCTCACCGAATCTACCAGCTGGTCTTACGCCAGTAACCGTTCCTATTTTTCCATGAGATTCATGGAATTTAATCAAATCGTTAATGTTTACATCAGATAACCCGTCGCCATAAGTTAACATGAATAGATCATCGTTTTCAACATAACATCTGATTCTACGTATTCTTGCACCAGTTTCCGAGTACTCCCCCGTCTCTGCAAATGTTAATCTCCAGTCTACCTCGAAATTCTTCGTGTTATGAAACATCACATTCTCAGGAATATTTAGCTGAATAGTAAAGTCGTTCTTCATTGCTTTTAAATTAAGGAAATAATTTTTTATTTGCCATCCTAAATACCCGAGGCACAAAACGAAGTCTTTATAACCATAAAAGGCATAATGATTCATAATATACCATAAGATAGGGTAGTTACTAATAGGTAATAGGGGTTTGGGGATGACATTATTCGATACTTCTCGAATTCTTGTTCCTCTTCCACCACAAAGAATTACTGTTTTCATTGCTTTCACTATATTTCTATAATAATTTTGTGTTATGATTTCTGCATGTAGTTGTTAGATAGCTGTTTTCTGTATTTTACAACAAGTATTCATTTTATTATGATAAAATAAAAATACTGTCTCTCATTGATGATATAACTGATTATAGAACAGGTGCTATAGATGAAATTCATTAATTTTAAGAATTTTAAGGAAAAGAAATTCTTGATCACAGGCGGACTTGGCTTTGTTGGTTCGAATCTTGTTTCAACATTACTATCTGAAGGGATTAAACCTGTAATAATAGACTATATCTCAAAAGATATGGAAATTGACCATAATTTTTTGCCTTTTAGGTTAGAGGATCTAGAATTATTTAATGTAGACATTAGAAATCGGGAAGAGTTGATACGTGTTTTAGAAAGAATCACTCCTGATTATGTTATCCACCTTGCTTCTATGACAAATCTAACAAAAGATTTTTTTCATGCACAAATTTCTGTTGATGTAAACATCAAAGGAACTCTTAATCTGTTAGAAAGTATCCATAAACATGATATTAAAGGTTTTATTTTTTTAAGCACTAGTGATGTGTATGGTGATGTTCAACCACCTTTTCGAGAGAATCAAGTAACAATTCCTGCTTCTCCTTACTCTTCTTCCAAGGCCTCTGCTGAAATGTATTGTCTTATGTTTAGTAGGGTATACAATTTGCCTGTTACTATTTTGAGGAGCTTTAATCTCTTCGGAAAATATCAGCGACCCGTCAGAGTTTTACCATATATCATTATGGAATTATTAATGGGTCGGGAAGTAAAGTTAACAGCTGGAGAACAGAAACGTGAGTTCAATTACATTGAGAATCTTATAGAAGCTATTGCTCTGTCATTCTTAACACCTCAATGTCATGGGAAAATCATCAATATAGGCTGTGGAAAATCTTTTAGTATCCGCGAAGTTGCACTAAAAATTGGTCAAAAACTAAATCTTCAAGATCTAATCAATCTTGGAGCAGTTCCTTACAGACCAAATGAAATATGGGATATGTATTGCGATAATAGTAGAGCCAAGACTATTTTGGGTTGGGAACCACGAATTGATTTAGATAAGGGGATTGATCGAACGATTAAATGGTTTCAAGATACTTTCACACCCGAACATCATGAAATTTAGCAAAACTCAGAGTGGGAAAAATCATAACTTGAAATTACCAAATAGTTCTTTAAAAAATAAAAAATATACACAAAATATTTCCAAATCCCAGTAAATCATAGAAATGAGCTGCCTTTATTATGGTCTTAGTTAAAGATCAGATAACCATCAAGCTGATAATTACTTGTCTAAACGAAGAAGGAAATGTACAAGATTTCATAGAAGAACTGATGGAATATATGCCATTAAAAATTAACATTTCAATAGTTCTGGTAAATAATGGTTCTAAGGATAGAACAGGATCTATTATTGACGGATTGGCTCAAAAATATCCGTGCATTACTACAATTCATCGTGAAACACCTTTAGACTACGGAGAATCAATTTTAAAAGCTAACAAATGCCCTTTAAATTTTATCCCAGATTATATAGGATGGGCTCCATCTGATAATCAAATCAGCGGTCAGGATGTAGCTAAAACTATAAAAGTATTAAACTTTAACAAACCTGCCTTTTTAAAAGTTATACGATATGAGAAGAATTACTCATTATGGAGGAAAATTCAATCTTATAGTTTCAATATTATTGTATCTATTCTTTTTAAAAGAAATATTAAAGATATCAATGGTTCACCCAAATTCTTTCGGGCCGAATTACTACCTTGGTTAAATCTACAGGGCAAAGGGTGGTTTTTGGATGGAGAAGTTCATCTAAAAATTTGTCATTTGATGAAAAAAACAGACTTAGCATATGTTCCTGTGAGATTCAATGAACGAGAACATGGAAAATCAAAGACAAGTTTAATCACGGCTTTTGAGCTATTTATCCAAGTTCTTCAGCTCCGTTTGTGGGGAATGCCCAAATGGTTAAAACATCTACATGTAGTAAAAGCCTTTAAAACGCATACTATGTGAAAAAGGAGTAAAAACAATAAGAGAGATTGAAAATTAAAGATTTTTCTTTTTAGTTTCTAATACTTACCATAACAGTCTTTTCAACGAGAATTGTGGTATTCTTCTAGCTACTTTTGCTGAAATACTCTTAATCAATATTTTAAATAAGATTTCAATAACCAGATATACAAAAATTTGACCAAGGACTTACCTATTCAATTAGAAATAATTTTGAGGACTTTTCCAGTCTGGATAATTGAAGCATTAAATTCCTTTTTCCTCTTTGCGGTACTGTCTAAAAACCCAGGTTTTGCTAAGAGTAAAGTCAATGATAGTACTCAAACCAACAGATAAAACTGCTGAAAGGAAATACCAAATCTGAAATAATTCTGTTAAAACGATCGTTGAAAGATAATAAGCAATTGCACCTAGGAACATTGACAGAAGATATTCCAAGTACCGGACTAAGACATGTTTATTCGTGTCCTCAAATG
>JAEOTF010000488.1 GCA_016840025.1 Candidatus Hodarchaeota archaeon | reverse complement strand
TAAAAAATTTTGGTCATAAGGACGAAGCGATTGATTTCATTCAGCTATATAATTTGAGATTAAAAGCGGACTACTATGATGAAGAAATTACGGAAAAAGAAGCAAATTATGCCTTATCAATTGGAAAGAAGTTATGGCAATTTTTAGATGGTTTATATGATGAGTTAATGGATTGACATCCTCTCCTTTGTAATACGCAGGGGATTCCACTGGGGAATGTTACTAAGGTTTTGAGAGGTTTAGTGTGAGACTCACACGATTTTTCGACTTCCAATTACAGATCTAACTGTAAAAAACAACGATTTAGTGGATTTATGGTTATAATAGATAGGATTTTATATTACTAATTAGAACTATTCAAATGTCTAAATGATGTTTGTGCATTATATAGATGTTGATTCGAATTATGGAAGTGATTTACATGACTAAATTAAAGATAACGGTAATTAATAAATTTAGTCCCGAAGATGTTTTTGGCCATGAAATAATAAGACATGATACTGGTAAAACGATCCCCATTTGCAGTATGGAAGAAGGAAAGGAGTACATTGTAGAAAATCTTTACAAAATGCCCGATGATTTTTGTCCTCGAGTATGGTATGATACGCATGACATTATTATGATGTTTCTTTATGGTGGGGATATTGAATATCCAGAACCAGGAGTGACTTATATTGCATGTAATGACGGGATGAGACCAGTTATATTCAAGTATGAAAGACAAAGTTAGTTGTAATACATTATGTAGTACTGGGTTTTTAGTCAAATAAAAACTAATTGTCAGTCATTTAAAAGTACTTTAAAAGAATTTATAAAGAATAGACGTTAAAAGTATATTAATAATCACCACCTTTTAATAGGGCAGGCTTATTGATGAGTAACTAGGACAGGAGATAAGGTGGCGGTTTCTACCGAATTTGATCGGGAACTCTTCCTTATCGGGCTACGAATTGGGAAGTTCCTACAGGGCTATGTCGATCATTATTATGGACCTACAGCTTTGTTTCAGACTGTGAAACGCGAAATCCCAAAATCCCCTACTTACCTTCTTGATACGACCCGCTGCTTATTACAGCAGGTACCGAATCAAGGATTTGATTTCCAGCGAGAACCTATCCTTAAAAAAATCCTAACGGCGATGACGGCAACCCTAAAAATACTTCGAGGAGAGCGATTGGATTTTCTGGAATTTTTACAATTATTATTTGACATAAAACCTCGTTTAATTGAAGAAAAAAGACTATATAGCGCAATCACTAGATTACAGGGTTTTAACGAGGAAAATGTAGGCAATGAGAGGATAATTAGTCAAAAACAACAGCAAGACTTAATTAATTGGGGCTTGGAGACTATTCGAGAACGCACCCAATTACTCTTTTCTGATCTATTCCCGCCTTGTGAACGCATCTTCATTAATCATTCTCCTTCTACCCATTTCCATGCTTATGAACATTATCTTGGTAATTTCAAATCCATAGTAGATATTGATTTGAACTTTTCTTGGACACAGCATTATTTGTTATTTATCCTTGCTCATGAGGCGTATCCAGGGCATCACACAGAGTTTACTATAAAGGAGAAAATGTTGTATCAGCGCAAAAGTTTGTTTGAATATGGTATACTTCCTCTTTTAAGCCCCTTATCCGTTATTTCTGAAGGGATAGCGTCTGTGGCTCCATTTCTAATATTTAATAGTGCTGATTTTGATTTTTTTAATGAAATCATCCCATTATCTGATGTAGACTGGACATTTGAGACGTGGAGACTCGTTGCAGATCATCAATTTCTTTATAATGCAATTAAAAGTAATATGCTATTGTATCGGCATGCATACAACTGGAATAACTGCGAACTTACCTCTTATCTACAACAATTCGACTTTTTTGATGATAACTATATCACAACACTCATTGAAAGTTCGTATCACCCCTTATGGGATCCTTATACTTTCTGTTATGTTTATGGAACAGATCTTATTGCACAAAAATATGGTGCATCTCCAAGCCCAGCAAATTTTAGAGAGTTATTTACACAACAACTTCTTCCTTCGGATTTAAATTAAGAAGAATCAAGAACTGGATCATTTTGGGACTCAAGAATGATCAAGATTGTAGAAGCTTGTTCTGAGGAAAAAATTAGCTATGTTCAGCAGCTATTAAACGAATATGTAGAATCTCTTGGTATCAATCTAGATTTTCAAAGTATTAACAAAGAACTAGAGGAATTTCCTAGAGCTTATGCTCCTCCTGAGGGATGTTTATTACTTGCATTGTACAATAACCAGAAAGTGGGCTTTGTTTGTCTTAGAAAGTTAGATGAGAGAATTTGTGAGATGAAGCGAATGTATGTACGACCTAATTTTCGAGGTAAGGGGATTGGGAGAGCGTTATCAAGAGCAGTCATCGATAAAGCCCGTGAAAAAGGTTACAAACGGATGCGACTTGATACGCTTCCTTCCATGAAAATTGCTATCAATCTGTATTATTCGATTTGCTTCAAAGAGATTGCTCCCTACCGTTTTAATCCAATTGAAGGGACAAAATTCATGGAATTGATATTATAATAAACTACAAAACAAGGTATTTTGTTTAGTAAACTAGAGGAGGTTTAATATTATACTAGTCGCCACCGATAGAAATGAAATGATTAAACCAATAACAGCAGTCCTTAATGCCTTTTGTGATCCTTCTAGGGTTTTCTCGGCTACTTTCAACTGATCAAACATGAGTAAACGTTGTTCTATGAGCCGAAGCTCCTCTGCTATCATATTCGTTAAGATACGCATTTGATTCAATAACACACCAAGATTATGTGGTTGGTTATTATGCTCATAGGTCCAAAAATAGAACCGATTTACATCTCTACACGCCTCAGCTAGAAGTGTTCGGTTACTATTTAATCGTATTGGGTCACTTATTGGAGTAGATGCCTCAATAAGCACAAATTGCACATATTTATCATTTACTTGTTTTAAAAGATCATTTATACCCTTTAGATCCACTCCATCCTCTTGTTTAAGCGTAACAAGATTTTCCTCACTCAAAATCTCCGAAAACACTATAAAACCACCTAATCTACTAATATCTTACAATATTCCCTAAAACTCTATTGCTATTTGAATATATGTGTGTTTGTATAAGTTCTTTATCAACAAGCGGATCCATGTTCCCTCAATCCGCCTTTATTCCCTTATGAATTTTAACCGAATTTTCTTGATTTCACAGTGAATCTATTCTAATCTTGTGGTGTTTTTCTAAAGACCAATATTTCTTACATTTTAGATATTAAAAAAAAAGGAAATAATAAATTTTCTTATCTTTCATCTTTCCGATAGAGCTTATATATCCGAGAAGCTAAAGAAATTAGAACCAAAGTGGGAATAATAAGTATTAATTCTAGAAAAGGAGTGCTTCCACCCGTACTAGTCAGGGTAATGGATGTAGATTCACTAGTAGTAGTCGTAGTTACAGAAATAGGGGTGCTTGTAGTAGTTGGAAATTCAAAGAGAGAAGATATCGTAGTTTCTTTATAATAAAGTCCATTTTCATCAATTACTCCCTTATCTCCCGGATGTACTTTTGAAATCTCATCAGCAATGTTTAAAGACACTAGCTCGTCATAATTACGATTCTGATAGAGATAGAGTTTCAAATTAATCGGATCGAATATATTGCTGTATTTCGTAGCATATTCCCCTTCTGCATGCACAGCATCCAAGACATCTCGACACGCTTCTACAGTAAGATCTGCCTTAGTAGTGATGTCATTTAGCATGCTGGTTGCTGTGTTATATCGGTTACAAGGGTACCATCCATTCTGATAATTTACGAGGTTGAAGTTAGTGGATATGAGATAGCGGGAATCATTTTTTCGAGTAAAAGCAAACTCACCATCTGTCCCAGCACTCACCACCACAGCATCCCCAGATGCATCAGCAAAGTGAATTTGACAACTCCAGACTGTCCCAAGGTTATGTGTCTGGAACCATTCGATAGTTTCGTTTACTGTACTACACTCAAAGAGAATTTGGGTAATTATCCCGATATAGGGACTTTCACGTTCAGGATGAGGATTAAGAGACACAACAGGTAGCCCGTTACCATCAGCACAAAGACCTTGGTCATTCATACCACCTTGAACATAGCCATCAGCAGGATCATTATTGTATTTGAAACCAAAACCTAGAGCTCCATACGTCGTAACATTTCCAGATGGAACGACTATCTCTTGAGAGGGCATAACCCACATGTATGTACCTTCTAGGCGATAATCCTCGTTATTACCAAAGTACACCCTATCCCCTATAGCAACTGTAAATATTGTACAGAAATTGGGAATATTGAATTCACTACTTCCATTATACGATTCTAATGTATTATTGCTATTAATTACTAGTACAAGCACAAGGAAGAATATGAGTAGATTAGGTTCTTTTTTTCTAATTCTCATGAAGACTCAATAACTGTCATTCTGATAAAAATTGTATTAATGTAAGAGATTACATCTATCTTTTCAGGAAAATACCTATTAAATTCATCTAGAGGAACATCTCAACTAGAATTTCATCTATATAATGATCATCAATTTTCGCATGCTTTCGTGCAGTTCCTATTACAGAAAATCCTAATTTCCTGTAAAAAGCTAAAGCTGCATTGTTGTCTGCCCTAATATTTGTAAAAAGCTTCTCGTATCCTTTTTTCTTTGCTGCACGAAAAGTAGATTGTGCAAGAAGTAACCCTATTCCTTTTTGTCTCATCGAGAGATCAATGAATGTCCCGATGACTCCTACATGATCAAATGCCCGTGTATACATTCCATAAGGTTCAATTGTTTGCATCCCAACAATCTTCTTATCTTCCAAGCTTTCCGCAATGTGAAAAATCCCTCGTTCTGGGTAATTAATGATGAAATCTCTTTCTTCTACTACAGTAAATGGGGTCATAAGAACAGTATGTCTGCCGGTTCTAATGATAGGATTCAGAATGGCTATAAGTGACTTCGCATCATCAAGTCGAACATCTCGTATTGATATCATTGAATATTTACATCCCAATTTAGGTTAAACCATCTTTAATCTATTTTTATAATTATATTTATGTGAAATATTACATGATTTTTAGCAAGAAGACCTAAAATCCGAACAGTAAGAGTATGTCAAGTTCTTATAACGATTGTGTAATCTATGC
>JAEOTF010000068.1 GCA_016840025.1 Candidatus Hodarchaeota archaeon | reverse complement strand
TCTTAAACCTCTTAAAGCTGCCGCAGATTTAAATTTTGCATAAAGTTCTTTGTCAATGTCCTTAATTAATACAGACAACGAATCTCACCTGAGATATACTTTCTTATACAAATTATAAAAATATAACTGAAAAAATCCGTTTGTTTATTTAATTTATATAAGTTAAATGATTAAATTTTGAATTTCGTCCCAACTAAATCAGGTATTGCTAATTCAACATATTATTCTCTTGTTATCAGTGAACATAGCTTAATCATTCGTTTAACTGAAGGTAAATCTTTTAGATTGGGAATTTTGGAAATACCTATCTAACATACTTTTCGAACATCTACCAATTCTATCGTAAATATATAGCCTATATCCGTGATATTTATACTTTTCAAAATCATCTTCTCTTATAGTGCTCCGAGGTCTATAGGCATGGTTAATCGTAAGAAAACTGTTCAGGATATTCTTTTAGCTAAGTCTACAGGTCAACCCTTGTCCATGATCACCGCTTATGATTTTCCCACCGCGTTATTAGTTGAAGAAGCGGATTTTGACATTGTTTTGGTAGGCGATTCTCTCTCAAACGTTGTACTGGGTTATGATAATACTCTACCAGTTACTATGGATGAAATGATTCATCACTGTAAAGCAGTACAACGAGGTCTCAAACATCCCTTGCTTATTGGGGACATGCCCTTCATGTCTTATGAAGTTTCAATAGAAGAGGCAGTCCGTAATGCTGGACGTTTTGTGAAAGAAGCTGGTGCTGAAGCGGTGAAACTTGAAGGTGGTAGTAACCGTGTTCCTGTCATTGAAGCGATCATTGATGCAGGGATTCCTGTTCAAGGGCACATCGGTTTAACCCCCCAAAGAATTCATCAGTTTGGTGGTTATAAAGTCCAAGGTAAAACTGAGGAAACTGCAAGACAATTGATTGCTGATGCACATTTATTGGAAAAAGCTGGAGTTTTTTCGATTATACTCGAGTGTATTCCATGGGAAGTCACAAAGATTATCACAGAGGAAATAAATGTTCCAACAATTGGAATTGGCGCAGGGCCTCACTGTAATGGTCAAGTACTCGTCATTCATGACCTTTTAGGTTACACCGCTGGCTTTAAACCTAAATTCGTCAAACAATATGTAGACCTTCATTCCATCATCCTTGAAGCACTCTCACGCTTTAAGAATGAAGTAGAAACCCGTACTTATCCCGACCCTGATCATAGCTACTCCATAGAAAGTGTGGAACACCAGAAATTGCTTGATTTCATACAACAACTAAGAAGAGAGCCAGCATAAAGGTTCTAATAGACCTTATTGATTGTTATCTTCTCTATTAATTCTAAACTTACACGTGTATGTATGGTCATTAACTTGCTTATTGCATTATTAGGGGTTGGTTTGTTCTCTGTAGGGATAATTATGCGAAAATCACGGCTGGATTTAGTGAATCAGTATGCTAATTATTGAGTGAAGTAGTCTTACCATTTTCTTTTAGAAGAGTTGCTGCATGTGTATACATCATAAACAAGCCAATATCATAAAAAAGTTGTTAGAAGTGGGTGTTCCAATACCAGAAACTGATATATGACAATAAGAATTAACTTAACATGCTTAACACTATTACATTTAAGGAAGAAATTATGATAGGTTATAAGAATGAAGGGGCTCTCTCTTTATTATGATGTGATCTTACTTGTATTACCCAAAATTTTCTTCCTGGGAATTGAATAAAGGTAAGAAAGGTGGAGAAATTAAAAAATTCTCAAGAAAGGATTAGGATGGAAAACAGCGTGAAAAATAAACAATTGAAAGTGCTCATGACTGGAATTCTAATTATTTTTCTGACATTGAACGCAGTTGTGGTGGAAACCAATTTATTGAGTAATTTGAGAGTTAATTCTTACTCAAACTATCCCTTGAGTAAATATAAATATCTGAATATCCCTTCAATAAGATAAGGAATGTCATTTTATTCTGTTGTTCTGTGGTCATTAGAAGTAGTTTATTTAGTCAATAGGTTATTTAAAGATCAATTCGATGTCATTCTAGTTCTCCTATATATCCGGTTTTTTGAGGTGTAATAATGAAAATTAAGCGTTTTTCTAAGTTATGTATTCTCTCTATAATTCTTGTAACTCCTATCACTAGTACTTGGGCAGGTCCCCAATACGAACAACCCAATGGCTATGTTCTGAAGGAAATACAAGAAATTTTTTCACAAAATATGCAACAAATAGATAGCACTCAAGGATATGTCAATGTGACCGATTTAGAGATTAGTATCCAGACGGAAGAAGATTCACTTCTTCGAATTTCCTATTGGTTGTATATTTATGTTCCAAAGTCCAATAGCTGCTATTTCTATGTATATATTGATGGTAATGAACAAAATGAAAGGATTTGGGTACGTGCTTCCACAGAATCAACGAGTTATGAAATCATTTCATGCTCTTTCTACAGGGAACCAACTGTTGATCGCCATACCATTGATGTACGAATTTATGCTCAATCATCTGATGCAGTATATATAATAAATGAACGTTATTTATGTGTTGAAAAATTCGTTCCGGCGTCTACATCCGCCAATGAATTTAGTGGGATCGCTGTTAGCTTAGTACTCCTAATTTGTTGTGCATATGTAATTGGAAAATACTTGGAATATCGTAGAAGGACAATAAACAGGTAATATTCTAAATTATCTTTTGTGACATATTCCGCACAATTGACATTGTTCTTCCAGTATTTCCAGCATTTCCATATCTATTACATCTAATGCATCTCTCAGACAACGATAACAGTACGCTGCATATATCGTTGCCAATTCTGTAGGAAGCGTCTCTAACTGTTGAGGAGTAAGTTGTTGAAAGGAATCCACTGTAACACATGGCAAATCTCGCTGACAATACTGACAAATCACGATCAAAACATACTCCCTTAATGACTTTCCTTTAAAATGATTGTTTTTTCTAGTTCAAAGCTTTGTTGAGATAAATTTGTGATGTAACCTTTCATCGCGACTGTTCTTCGTAATTATATGATACATTTTTGCCTGTTCGGTTATATTCTGGAGTTTATTCATCACTATCCGAGGATTTTGGCCCATATCATAGAGAATGATGCGATCATATTCTTCCAGAGCTTCTATTGAAAATTGGCCAACTGTTCCCACAACAATATCGGATGGTAACTTAAATTCTGGATCGGATAAATATAAAGTAAGTATTTCGACCATTCGCTTTTGAGAAGTGATGATACAAACTGTGCTATCTTTTTCGCGAAATTCATCTATCATTTTTCGCAGCGTTATCATTTTGGGGTGTATCAGAACCTTCTTCCTCTGTGATTCCGTTTTACTCAACATTTTTCGGAGTTTCTCTTCCACCTGCAAGACCTGCGCGTTAGCAAGAATTTTAGTGTTGATTGGAATGGTGGGATTATCCTGTAGATAGATAAATTGATCTAAGGCTAGTTCAGGAGATAGATTCTCTATCTGATTCTCTAGCAAAAAGAGATGTAGGATACAACCAAGTGCTTCTAAAATCTCTCCTGAAGCATCATTTTTTTCTAACTGACTTTTAAGTGCGAGGACACTCTTCACGGACATCTTATTGATCTCAAGACGTTCTTCTACTCGGTTTATTATTGTACCAAAACTTTCACGTGCGTCTCGCAGCCATCTTAAAAGAGTAATGTATTCATATGATAGTGTGACATAGACTGGGGCAATAAAGGCCGGTTGATACCGCTGCTCCCGTTCTATTACTTTAGTTATTCTCAAACTTCTTTGAATTTCGTCTTGTCGTTGACGGGACGTGAAGGGAAAAGACGCAAGTGCAAGATAGTTCTTGGGTATCAATAATTGCATTAATTCCTTATAAGGTCGATATTTCCCAGCTGTCTCAACACCGATTAAGATTGCCAGATCAATATCACCTGGACATAATCCTTGTTTGACATCCTTTACAAGTTGGTAGACTGGTCCTAGAATCACAGGTGCATTTTTATACAACTGATTCCGTGTAAACCCTCCCTGTTTTGTCATGATTAGGCCAAAACCAGATATATCAATATCAATGGCATGAGTTAGGTGGGTATCGAGTATCTCGGCATTCCCATCATTTTCCGCTGCAATAATGATTTTAGCCTGGTCCAACCCCCTCTCTTGTAAGGTATGTCCAACCATAACCGTAAGAATACCCTTAATCTCATCCATATCGCCTGTGATAACCATAGTAGGTTGTTCACATGCCAATTCGATAAGATGGAGAAGGTGAGATGAAACATATGGCTCTTTGAGTAATCCTGTTAGCATTAATGATCCCTTGAGATATGTATAATGTGTGAAGAAGCTACTAGCTAAATAAGTTTATGAAATCTTTTTCTTTTTCATAATGAGTTATAATGAATCTAATGATGAATGTTGTTCAATACTTGGTTTTATATTCTGTATTGTTATAATTGCATTCTCTAAAGTTACAAAATATTTTTAAGAGTTGTAAGAACAAATATGAATCTCTTACTTTACTCTCTAAAATCATTCTCTGTCTATGGATGAATTTGATTTATTCTTTCAAAGAGAAAAGTCTGTTAATTAGCTGGCATACCATAAATTCGTTCGGTTAAGTGATCAAACCCTGTTATATCTAAGAGATAAATGAGGAAGTACATAATGAAGCAAACACGAGAACATTTCAAAGTTAAGGATATTAAAGAATTCGCAGTTACAGTTTTAAAACAAAGCGGCTATCCAGAAGACTCTGCCAAAGCAACGACTTACGCATTACTTGAAGCTGATAAGAGAGGGATTTTTTCACATGGTATTGCAGGCGGTACTGGCTTGGAAGAAGCAGTAAAAAGGGTAGGCGTAACTGCCACGGTCAATCCCCAAGCTGAACCAATAATATTACCTCAAAAGTACCCTACAATGACAGTTATTGACGCAAATGGAGCCCCTGGTCCTATAACTTCTATGATAGCTGTGGATAAGGTTAAGGATATTGCTAGAAACCAAGGTTTAGCTAAAATTTTTGTTAATAATACTAATCACTTTGGAGCTGCTGGGGTGTGGAGCTCTAAAATAGCGGAAGATTATGATTTGGTAGGGATTGTTACTTGCACCACAGCTGCATGTGTTAGACCGATGGGTGATGATCCAGAAGGGCTTGATTATACTAAAGGTGCAGGAAAAGAGGTTAGAATGGGAACAAATCCAATAGCAATCTCGATCCCTCATGAAGAAGGTATATTAACATTAGACATGGCTTTAACAAGAATGGCTCTTAGTAATTGTATTAAAGCCTTAAAAGCGGGTGAAATGTTAAAAATCCCCGAGTATATTGCGGATAAAGACTATAAATCAACTTTGAATCCAAGGGATCTATTTGTTTTAGATGGTTCAGGGGATCTCAAAGGTAGTGTTTTTCCTCTTGGGTCGACTTATTCCGGGTATAAAGGAGACGTACAATTAAGAATGATAGAAATTACTCATTCTATAGGGGGTGGACCGATTAAGAAAGTAGCAGTGGGTGAAACTAGCTCCAAAAGAAGAATTTCACATACTTATGAAGCACAGGTGATTGATTTTCTTTACACCAAAGAGGAAGCACTTAAACGAGTCAGGGAGCTTATGGTTGATTATGAAACCAATTATTTCGGACCAGCATCAAGATGGCCTGGTGATCGCTCCAATAAAGCAATTAAATATGCTCTTGAGGAAGGTCTTCCTTATAGTCAAGGGCAAATAGAGACTTTAAGAAGGTCAGCGACCCATGTAGGATTGGATTTTGACAAACTGGTAAAATCTCTTGGGAAAAAGTCCTATCCTGTTGATATTTTCAAAAAATAACTAAAATATTGTAAAAATCTTTATTTTTAATTTACTGGATTTAATTAATATTGAATAAATCTTTTTGAACAGAAAGCCTTTTCTATTAATTAAGAACAAGACCTAATGGTGTTCTTTTTGATAGGCAATCATTCTGTATTAGTAGATGAAAATCTTGAGTTAGGTGTTGAGATTAGCCTTTTTGTTCATCGTATTGTAGATCAAATCTCTAAACTGAACTCTCTCCTGCAGCAATATGGAGTGAAATCACCTAATGAAATAGAGGAAATGATCTATGAAGGTAAACTCCCAGGGCACCCCACTTATGAAGATTACCTATCCGCGTTGGCTTATCAACAAAATGCTAGAGCATTTTTTGACCAATTATCACAAAAGATTGAGGTGTTAAGCCCGCGTGTCAAATAATGGAAATCGCTTACAACGTTTTGCCTCTATCGCTATTCAAGAATTTAATCAAATACTAAAACAACCACCAACCATCCTAGATGATCGACTTCGCATTTTTTTAAATGACGGCTCCATACTAGATGTACAATATCCTCTTCAGAAGAAATATTCTTTTCATTGGATGAAAGGTGATCTTATCTATCGCATCAACACTGCTACTCATCACTCTGAGATTTCTACATTTCCTAGACATATACATTTTCAAACAGAAACTAATGTGATTCCAGATAACATTACGTCATTTGACTCTTCCCAGAGGAGAATTTTCAAAGAGTTTTGCAATGGATAGCTTCAATATTAAAAGATGAAAAAAAGACTTCTAGCACATTAGAGCGAGATTAAGTGAGATAAATGCCTTTAAAAAAAGATGATCGCGTTATTATGGAATATGAAGTAAAAACAGACAACGGAGATGTTGTAGAAAGTTCTAAAGATAATAAAAAGCCATTTAGCTTTCTTATTGGGGATGAAACAGTCTTAAAAGCATTAGAAAGAGAAATTAAGCATATGAAAAAAGGAGAACAAAAGACTATTCGATTAAAACCAGCAGAATGTTATGGTTATCATAATGATAAGTTAATCTTGTACTTACCAAGAGCTGATCTAGAGGGAGAGGAAAAACTCGAAAAAGGTATGATAGTAGCTGTGGAAGCGCCAGAAGGGACTGCTGAAGCAGAAATAATTAAAATAACAAAGAAATCAGTTGTTATCGACCTAAATCATCCATTAGCAGGGGAAACCTTAACCTATCGAATTAAAATTGTTAACATTATCAAAAAAGGGTAATGAACTACTTTGACCTGAATGTCCCTACTCTAACCTAAACCAAATGTCTTTTCAACCAGTATATTCGCATCTTTAAAGGTATTCATATCAACAACCAGGTCTTCAACAGCTTCTCCATATGTATCCCTGAATTCGTTTGTAAAGTTTTTCACTGCTGTTTTAAGAAACTTCGAGGGACGATCCACCATTAAAATCACCCCAAAATTCTCTGTTAAACTGAGTATTATTTCTTCTTCTCTAAACTTGATGCCTGTTACTCCCGAAGATGCTCCTGTAGCCTCTGACAGTAATGCTGAGAGGGCGGAAAAAGCTCCTGAAAGTAAGTTAGCTTGAACTTCTTGCGATCCTTTGGTAAAATCATAACTAAACATAGATAATCCTACTTTGTTAATAACAATAAGGCGTCGCATACTTTGTGGTTGCAGAAAAGCTACCCGATCCGACATCATATAGGCTCGTCCAATAAAAACTGTACCAATAAGAATTGCTCCTCTAGAAAGAAATATGTTTAAAAGAAGAAAAAGCTCTTCTGAAGATCTAACAATCCCTGCCACCGTAAAAAATAGTATTGTACAAAAATAATAGCAAAAATTTGCTAATTGAAGATATAATAATTGCTTTTTCTGACTTTGGTCATAAGAAAAGCGTTTAACCTTTTGTAATGAAAAAAAAGCGGATAGCAGGACATAAGGTAAGAACATCATGAAAAGTAAATTCATAAACCCTGCTGAGATTGTTATTGTGCTCACATCATTAGTGTTTGAATATAGTTCATAATAAACCAAAGAGGTAGTAAAATAATTAGAAATAGCTGCAATTACCAAAATTAATCGTAAGGTGGATATTTTCTCATTCTCAAAATAATCGATGAAAAGTAGGAAAAAACCAGCACTCATAATTCCAAGAGTAGATATGATAAAACCTCTAGTTAAACCTGTCTCGATTTCTTTTTCATACAAATTTTCAAAATTCACTAGTGTGATGCCTAAATCGAAAATACCTGTAATGAGAAATAAACAAAAGCATCCTAATAGCAATAGAATTGAAATAATTCTCGTTTGAATGTATCTTATTACTAAAACTCCGATGGTAAATAATGTAATAATGATAAATAGACAATGTTCTACTAAAATAAGATAATTAATACCTGAAACCATTTTTTTCATCCTAGTTCAATGAACTAACAACTTTACACTATTATGATAAGAAGGCTCACCAGATTTCTTGGTGAGATAACTATACGTTTCAATCCGCTTATAATTACTTTTTATCTTTACATACCCATTACAGTCAGAGATTCCACTAACTTGGCTGTTCTTCTCCAGGCCATTTGAGGTTAACTATGAATTGTATGGCTGTTGCTCGATAAAACTTCATTCTGACCCCATAGGTGTTGATTTCAATTCTAGTTTGCTTTGCTAACCCTTTTTCTACTAAATCTGTAAGATGGCGTTTAATTGTACCTGGATTCAATTTCGTGCTGTTTTTTAAATCAATGATTGTCATTTCTTTTTCAATTAATAATTTTAGAAGGAGTTGCTTTTTATCATGGAACAAGATCGGAACGGCTGTAGGATCGGTGATTATCTTTTCCGTATCGATTTGTTCTGTCATCTTTTGACATTCCTGATTATTTATTTGTTTTTTAGTCATTATTTTCTTCATTTAAGACTATATTATTATAAATTCGAGTCGCAATTAAGCTCATAATTGGAGCACCTATAATTATACCTAAAACAAATCCTCCAACGCTAAAAATAGCTGTTAATGCCCACCAAGTCGATGATGTAGATTCTTTACCTACTAAAACACTTATTGAACTAAAAAAGAAGGAAGGTATTAAAAAAATTAAAAAAAACAAGCCCCACGTAACTACCATACGTTTAGGGATTTTTCGTAGTATTGCAAAATTATCCCGAAAACTCTGTTTTAGGTTTCCCTGCGCTGTAATACTTGGTAGTGTATTAATAAAAAGCAGAAACATTGTATAATGAAGTAATAAGGCGAATAATTCTAATAATATTGCTAAAGGAAGATCTATATTTGGAAATTCATCTTCCCTTCCGCTTAAAACAAGCATAATTGCTCTTTGTGGCATGAATAGTAAATGAAACCAGCCAATCATTGCTGTAAGTAAGGGATACCAACGCCAGTGAAGTCGAAAATATGTAATTGCTCCTTTAAATTCAGCAAACATATCACCTGAGGAGATTACATCATACGCAAGTCCATATTGACAGCTTAGAAATGCTAGAAAAATTAAATAACTCAAAGTTAAGGTGAATGGATTTATATATGGACTTAATTTTCCACGTCCTTCATGAAAAGAAGGTACGGGGTAAAATTGATCGATAATCATTAAGGAAAATGCGAATCCTAATATCGCTACTAGCATCGCAAAAAATGCGAATAAACTAGTACCTAGAAAAGCTTTCCAATTTTGTTTAAGTAGGTACCAACTAATTTTGATATCCTCTATGGATTCAGCGAATGAATAAGTGGTTTGGGAAGATGACATTATAATTCGATCCTACCTATGAGAAATAGCGAGTTTGGTTAATTAGGGAATTAAATCCTTAAACCTTTGAGTTCTCACCTTCATTTTTCTATTTTTTTTCAGTAGGTCATTCTTCGTGAATCCTATGTTATCTTCTTTGATTCCAGTTTTTTCGCATTAAAATAGTTAAATAGGAAGAAAATCACTAAAAATGTCTGTATCATCCAAGTTATAATCATATTTTCAAATAGAATGAAATCAGATGTCACAGCATAAATCGTAGTTAGAAATATTCCCACAATCACAGGAAAAACTGTTAGAAGAAGGATATCTTTACGTTCGACAGGTTTTCTATCTGCCCAGATTAGAAGGAAGGTCCATCCAAACATTAAAGCTGCCCCTAGACCCATTGAGGTTTGAATGGCGGGAGTAACCTCTGTATTTTCTATATTGTAGGCGGTAATGAAGAGGGAAGGAAAAACCATTGCAATTCCATTGATTAAATCTAGGATAGCCCCAATCCAATAACAACTTCTAAGCCACAGGATTTCTTTTTGCTTTTCCATGACACTTCCTCATAGATTATTTCTTTATCAACTTTACATGTTTACCTTTAAACAATAAGAAATAATTACCCTGAAATAAACTGAATAGGGAAATTATTCAAAAAACTGTTTTTTCTTACTTTATCTTTTTTTACTCACCTCTTTTCGAATTGTTGTTATTTTTGATGGTGGATTCATACCTTAACCGATCATAGACTGAAGGAAAGAGAGCAATAAAGCCTATGAAGAGGAACAAAATCAAAATTGCCCCTATTAATGTAGGTATATCCCCAACTACTGGTCCCAGTATTTGGACTGATATAGTTCGGGTACTATTAGGTATGACAGCATCTGAAGCAATTACATAAGCAGAAAGTGTATATTGACCAAAATCACCTACAAGTCTAATAGTCACAGTAATTGCTGAATTAGCGTCGAGCTCTCCTAAAGATACATTTTCTGAAGCTACTACAATTTCATCTCGATTATTACCTGGTCCTTCTTGATTTATTGTTTCTATAAGTTGTACAACTAATAAAAAGCTATTATATTGAATTGAGTCATTATTTTCAATTGTTATCGAGATTTCAAATTCTTCTCCTTCTTCGGGATAATTTTCAGGCAGGACAATCTCTTTTACTCTTACTCCTGGAAATGTAAGATTCTGAACAGGCATTTTAGTCGCTGTATTCATAGGAATGGATTGAATACTATTAATTTCTTGGTTATCCGTCTTTAATGCCTTAGTTATTGATATATCTTGTGGAATAAATAATAAACCTATAATAAGACCCAATACAGTAAGTTTAATTATTTTCTTAATATTTCCTTTCATTTTTTACACCTCTTTTCGTAAAGTCAAGATTAATGTACCTATAAACGAAATAATTGTGTATCCAAGACATACTAAGACACCATCATAGAAGTCAAAGCCATCTGAAGAACCTATATGTCCAGGTCCAAACATATCACTAGGAAAACGGAATACTTGGGTAATAATGCCTGAATAGTTACTGAGAATCCATCGAGTTTCAAGATCAACTAAAGAAAGCAACAGATTAAGTATTGGAAAGAACATCATACTTATAAAGAAAGTTAAAGTGGTACTGAGGGCTGGAGACTTCACTAAAGCACTTAAGAAAAATGCTATACCCAATAAGGCACTCATATAGAGCAAAGAAAACAACAAGGACTTCAAAAGGTCAGTAGTAACTGCATCAATACCATAAATTGACCAAACCTCTATCGAAACCATGAGATAGTAGATAGCTGCTACAAACCACGATGTTAATAATTGGACTATAAACTTCCCTATGAGAATACCAGAGCGCCTTTGAGGCAAAGGATAAATCAACAAAGCTGTTTTCTTATAATGTTCCGTATTTACTGCATCAGATCCAAAAAGAATCGCATTGAGAAGAAGTATTAGACTAACATAACCCATCGAACTAGAGAGAAACTCACCTGAATCTGCAGGGAAATCACTCCCAGTTAATACAGGGATAAAGTAAAATAAAGTCGAAAGAAGGATAGATATCCCAATAGCCATCAATGTCCGCTTGGTTTTCAAGTTTTTTAAGATCTCAAACCGCATATTTAACCATATGTCATAATAATCTGCTTTCCAATCATTAACAAGTGCCATTATACATCCTCCTTTCCAAAAAGTTGCAGATACAAATCTTCCAGCGTCATAGCCCGTGGGGTGAAAGAATAGATGGGTAAGTGGTGTTCAACGATTTTTTGTAGTATACCTTCTGTGGACTGCTGATCTCCCGCAAACTCAACTGTAATATTCTTATTATATCTTACATTCACTATTCCTTCAAAAGATTCCAGTAAGTGTTTCTCTTTCTCACTTAATACCCTCGAAATCTTGATATCGATCTGGTTGGAACTTAACCGATCCTGAAGGGCGGTCATGTATTGATCTTCAACAACTGTTCCTTTATTCAGAAAAATGACGCGATCACTGATCTCAGTAACTTCAGCTAAGTTGTGTGAAGACATAAACACTGTTTTTCCCTCAATATTTAAGTCTTTTATCAAATCACGAATCTGACGAACCCCCTTAGGATCAAGACCACTAGTAGGTTCATCAAAAATGATAAGATCGGGATCATGAACCAAAACCTGAGCAATCCCCAAACGTCGACGCATGCCAGTAGAGAAAGTACCAACAGCTCTGTGTCTTACTTCAGATAGGTGGACTTGCTCTAAAACTTTCTTAATCTGTTGTTCTGTTACGTGCTGATTCATCCTGTAGATACGACAAATGTGTTTTAAGGTCTGGTCAGGAGTAAGATAATCGTAAAAACCAGGGAGCTCCACTAAAGCCCCGATTCTTCGTAGAATTTTCCGTTCCTGTCCTTGCATTTGTTCACCAAAGATGTATACTTCCCCCTTAGTAGGACGAAGTAAATTTAGAAGAATCTGAATAGTTGTGGTTTTTCCAGCTCCATTTGGCCCTAAATAACCGACTGATTCCCCTGATCTGATCTTTAGATCTAAGGATTTTAAAGCTTGTACTCCACCAGGGAATATTTTACCTAAATTCTGTGTTTCGATGGCAACTTCAGCCAATTTATCTTCACCTTTTGTATTTTTTTAACTAGTTCGTTTACCATGACCTGTTCTTAATATGGATGGTTATCATCCTTTTTGCAATATTTATAAACGTTTGCATTATGTACAAAAAGAAAGTTTTGTGTTTAAAAAAGATTGTTTGACATTTAATTTTTCTAAAAGCCTGAAATTAAATAACCTTAGAATAAATTCAGGTTTAAATCAATTAAATTCTAACTCAACTCCAACAGGACAATGATTTGTGCTCTTAACTGAACCACTATCAATGCTCCTAATTGATATAACCTTCTTTGATTCCAGTTTATTCGCATTAAAATAGCTGAATATGAAGAAAATCACTAAAAATGTCTGTATTATCCATGTTATAATCATATTTTCAAATAAAATGAAGTTGGAAGTCACAGCATAAATCGTAGTCAAGTTTTTAAGATCTCAAACCACACTGTATTATATTCATTTTCATCTAATATCAATAAATTGGAACTCTTTTTCAGTCTTTAAGGTCATATTGGTATCATTTCTTGAAAAATCTAGTATAATCTGAGGTATAAATTAAATTCAGTTTACACTCTCTTTTTATTTTTATGAATTACGTAATAGACCATGAGAAAATTAAGAATGAAAACTAGAAATACCTTAATTAACAAAATCGGATATTCAGGTACTGCTCCACCATTAGTCGTAAATATAAATCTCTCATATGCCCAATTGTTTTCATTATCTTTAGCATATACATACAAAACATGTAATCCGTCACCTAGGATTAATATAATTTCGTATGGTGCTGTTAAAGTTTTATTATTATCCTCATTATCCCAATGATATAACACTTGGCTCAATCCATTCGGATCTTGTATGTTAAAACCGATTATAGTTCCTGCTTCATGAATGGTGTTGTTTACAATATTATTCAACATGATAACAGGTGGAAAGTCATCTAAACCTGGATCTGTCCCAAAAATATTAATTTCAGCTCCATCAGACACCCCATCCCCATCACTATCAACATTATCAGGATGTTCAAATGAAAAATCAGTAGAAGAATTCCCATCAAATATCATCGGTGCATCCACATCGGGTGGTTGTGCTGGATATATTTTTGATGCATAGTTGAACACATCTTCCATTGAAACACCAGGTTCGCTCCCGAAGTAGTTAACAAGACCATATTCTAAGAAGTAATAAGTCCATAGACCATTCATGACGCTACTATCATCATATCCAGAACCGCTTTCAGAACATGTTGTTGTACAGAATATTTGAGCGTTGTTTGATAAACCTATTAATTCAGGTATAAAACCACCTGCATAACAGTGATCGATGAAAATGAAGACATTTTTTGCTTTTGCCGAAGAAAAAATGTTTGCAAGTTCATAATCCCTCAGAGCACCATCTTCACTGCCCTCTCCACTACCATAATCCCACATACAGAGAATACTATTTCCATTACCATCCCCAGTACCATGTCCTGAAGTAAGGAAGAAAATTTCATCATCAGAATCTGCAAGTGATATCATTTGGGATAATTTTGCTTTTGTTTCCGCTTCAGTGGCCAGTCCATCATATTTTGGATAATTCTCAGGATGATTATCACCGAGGATCCAAACTTGGTTTGATTGAATATAAAAAACCTCTCTCAGGTAGTTATACCAATCTGTGACATCTTCATCACAATAACTTAAGTCATCTGCTACTTTATAATCAGATACACCAACTATAACCGCATAACGTTGTGTACTCTTCAGAGGTGTCGCAGTTTGATTCACTGTTACTGTAATTGGGATAGAATTAGCTGTATTATTTGCTATATCATATGCTATAGCGCTAATAATACAAACTCCGTAAATTATTGAGGTGGTGTCCCAAGAATAGATATAAGGTGCATTATTATCTATATACACTAACTGATTATCTATAAAGAAATTTACATGAGCTATACAAATATCATCTGTTGCATTGACTTCAATCTGAGTGGTTTTGTCAACTACTTGCCCATCTAAAGGGATTATTATTTCACAGGTGGGAAGAACGTTATCAGATGTAACTTTTTCATACAATTTGAATGTGCAATCGGTAAAAGGATTGGATTGGAAAAGATTTTCCCATCCCGAGCCCGTATCGCTAGCTGTATTCCCATCGGGGTAAATGTCATCAATATCATAATAAAACCATTGAAATCTTTGATTAAAATTAAGATCAGCTTCTAAAACAATCCAATAAGTAATATTTGCCTCTAAAAAAATTGTTGGGTTGACTATTGCCTCGTACCATTGCGCTAATGTTGTTATAGAAATAGTTATTGTGCCATTTTCTAATATAATTCCACTAGGTTTCCCTTCATCATCCGCCATAATTTTTACTGTAACTGTACCAAAAGGATTTCCTCGCTTTCTGCCATAAAAACATACTTTCGAAAGATTACATTCTACATCTGTATGAAAAGACTGAGCATAACTATTTTCAGAATATACATCAAAACTATTTGATCCCCACTGTTCTTGTGAAGTAATAAGAACATCCCAGCCCACAATTTCTCGTATACTCTGTATTTGTCTATCTGTAGCTGAGCCGCTAACTTCAGTTATCATTTGATTATCCTGTTTTAGTGTTTGAGTTATGTTTAATGAATTAGAAAGTAGTAAAATCAAGATAATTATTATATGGAATGAAAAAAAACTTAGGATTCGATTAGCGAGAGATTGATTTTGCATTTTTTGTAATTCAACCTTATTACGTGTTTATACATAATAGATTCTGTTTTAGTAGATTATTAAACATCTACTTACATAAAAATCGAGGTCATAGGATATACTTTAATTTATAAAATAGTGGCATTAAATGGAATTCTAGGATTCTTCGGTACAATTTTTGTTTGTGACTCGTTACAACCACTATGATTGCGATTACACTATTCAATATACTTATAATTTGGATTCATTTGGGTGTTTTGTATCTAGAGTATCTGAATTTCAAGACATATTCAGGGCTAAATTCATTTAAATTCTAATTCAATGCCAATAGGGCAATGATCGGAGCCTGATACATCTTTCAGAATAAAAGCATTTTTCAAGTTCTCTAACAAATCCTCAGTGATATAAACATAATCTAAACGCCAACCAACATTTTTTTGACGCGCTTCACGCGCACGCATGCTCCACCAAGTATAAGCACCTATTTCATCAGGATTAAAATGGCGATAGGTATCAATATAGCCTGAATCGATTAATTTGTCCATCCAATCCCGCTCAATACGTAAAAAGCCTGAATATTTGGAATTAGCTTTAGGATTAGCTAAATCAATCTCATTATGTGCTGTATTGACATCTCCTAAAAGAATAATCCTTTTATTTTGTTCACGTAATTTTTCCATAAAATCAAAACAAGTTTCATAAAAATCAAGTTTGTATTTAAGACGTTCATCATTTTTTTTGCCATTGGGAAAGTAACAATTAATTAAAATAAACTCCTTAAATTCTGATATAAGCAATCTTCCCTCTTGATCGAATATTTCTATTCCAAAACCTTTCGAGACCGAAATTGGCTCAATACGGGAAAAAGTACCTACACCGCTATATCCTTTTCTTTGTGCTGAACACCAATCAATTCGATATTCGGGTTTATCGAGAATTAACGCTGGTAATTGGTTTATCTGTGCTTTAGTTTCTTGTAAACAGAGAATATCGGGATTTTCTGAGTTAAACCAATTATAAAATCCTTTTTGGACAATTGCACGAAAACCATTGACATTCCAAGAAATAATCTTCATAGATCCTGGCATAGTAGTTAGTTGATGAATTAATAGATAAAAAATCTTTATGCGAAAAAATCAAGCCTAATCTATCAAACTTTCGCTTTTTTTACTTTTTTCTACTTCAAAGATATACGAGAAGAAATTTTTCATCAATTAGCTTCTTTTAAGGCGCTTAATTTCTTTTTTACTTCTTCCACATGTCCTTTTACCGATACTTTCGGATAAATATAACTAACCTTTCCATTTGGATCTATAATAAAAGTGGAACGAACAATCCCCATATACTTCTTTCCTCTCATCTGTTTCTGTTGCCAAATGCCATAGTTCTTTATTACATCCTTATTAGGGTCTGCTAGCAGGGTAATTCTGAGATTATACTTGTCAATAAACCTCTTATGACTACCACATGTGTCTCCACTAATACCTAAGATTTGGGCATCTAACTCATTGAATGCATCTAACTCATTCGTAAAATCCTTAGCTTCAAGCGTACAACCAGGAGTGTCGTCTTTCGGATAGAAATAAAGGATAACCCATTTACTTCGATAGTTATCCAAACATTGTTCTTTTTCATTTTGGTCTTGTAAGCAAAAACTCGGTGCTTCATCTCCAATATTAAGCATAAAAGGTCACCATTAAACTAAATAGTTTACGGGACTTATAGCAATCATTTTAATAAGAATCTCTATTAAGTATTGGAAGAAAAGTAATAAAATCGAACATAGATGATATTAAAATCATAAATATCCTAAATTTTCTACTAAGGTTTTAGGTGGGTTATATTAAGTGGAAGAGAGGATCTATTTAACTTAAACATTTCAGAGAAGTTATATAGAAAAAAAAACTCAGGAAATTTAGAGAAAAGACGGAGTAATAGCATTGAGTTCAGATCATCAGCATGGAATTGGAGAAGAATATCCCCGTACTCATCTTGTGTTAATAGTTTCTCCTATAATAATTATAGTGACTTGTATAATTGACGCTTTTGTTCTTAAAATTCTAACAGACTATACCGAATTAGTACCATTAGCTGTACGCATAGTATTATTCTTAGTTTGTCTCGCTCTAGCTTTTTATTTAATGAGGGCTACCCAACATACAGTTTTTGTAGAACGTACTCAACCTACATTAGTAACCAATGGAGTATATGGCTTTGTCCGACACCCAATGTACTTGAGCCAACTCATGTTATATCTGAGTTTCGTTCTACTCGCAATATCAATAGTATCCTTTACTATTTGGCTGGTCATTTTCTTTATATTTAACAGAATAGTAGCTTATGAAGAAAAAGACCTGGAAAGAATATTGAAAGAAGAATATATCGAGTATAAAAAGCAAGTAGCAAGGTGGATTCCCTTAATATATTAATATAATTCGTGTTGAGAGTTTATAACCTATTTTCATTTAATATTTTACTAATTAAAAGGAATTTCAAGCTGATTTCAACTATTGCAGTAGGTTTTGTTTGATTTTAATGCCTAAATAAGTTATTGATTCACCTACATAATTACAAACCTTAAATTCGATAAAATAATGATAACCATCAAATGGATAGATGCTATATGACTATTACAAGTATTCCTGTAAAGAGCCCTCAAGAACTAGCGTTGATCCTTTCCGCTCTTCAGAGGGAAAAACGATTATTAGAATGGGAAATCCAACAGACACAAGAACGGTTAGACGAATTTGAAAAGCAAAATAATATGACAAGCCTTGATTTTTATAAAAAATATGAAGCGGGAGAGCTTGGAGATGATGATTCAATTATGAAATGGGCTGGGGAGTATCAGCTTTATCTCCGATTCCAAAATAAACTTTCACGTCTGAAGGAGTTGATCTCTGAGTGTCAAAGAGCTACTCCCTCATAGACGAGTACTTTCAAGATGTTAGACAAGGCATTTCCCTTTATCAGTCCCTGATTGTTTCTTCTCAAATAACTTATGAAACTAGAACCACAGAAGAAGGCACAATTTATGGCTTATTACGTTTTATTGATCAAAGTGAACTGCATATTCGTGAATATGTATTTTTGGATCAAGGAAAGGTGATTCGTTCCACCTATAGGTATCATTGGCAGGATAAGAAGCACACACTAATAACACGTTGGGATAATGCACCTCATCACCATGAATTACCTACATTTCCCCACCATAAGCATCTTCCGTCAGATGTTATTGGTTGTGACCCACAAACCTTTTTAACTGTCTTAAAGGAGATAAGTCACTTCTTAACAATAAAATAATTAGCTCATTTACTCTAATAATCAGAGTCACTTACTTTTTTTCATAGGTATTAAGGTTATAATAGATAATACTAATCTAATTATTTATATTTATCAGAAAATGCCATCTATTATGAGTAAATGCATCCAAATAATTCTAGACTTCCAAATGGCATCATGTAACACATTACATGTCACAAAACCTAAAATATAATTTGTACAATCTTTCAATAGGAGTACACAATAGCTTACTAAAGAGGAGAACAATAATGACTTTAGAAGAACATGGAATAGAACATAAGAAAATCAAAGAGCAACTAATTGCCTACATTCAATGCACGATTAACAAAAAAGAAGAATTGCAGCCTATACTCAAGAAATTAGTCGAACATTGTAATGAATATATTTCTGGATCCGCATTTGGTATCCATTACTGGCTTACGGGAGAAGAATTGGATATTGAAGCATGTGTGCCTATCACTGAACCTGTTGATACAAGAGAGATCAGGAGCAGGACTCTTGAAGGAGTAGATGTTCTATCATTTGTTCATAAAGGCCCTATGGATAAAGAAAAGTTAAATGAGAAGATAATGAAGATCTCCCTTTATGCACGGGAGCATGGACTTCCCATCGCTGAAAGACGCAGAGAAATCTACTTAGATTCTAACAATCCCGAAGGAAATGAAATTGAATACCAAGTTGTCATACATAATTGGACTAATCTCCTCGTTACGAATGTAGAAAGAGTTTTAGGCGAAAAAGTTGGCCAAAGTGTTTTACAAGACTTAGATGAACCCACACTTGAATTAAGTAATGATGAAAGGTTCAGATGGGTTAAAATTGTACTTGAGAGATTAGAAGAGATTGCAGATGCAGATCAAATATATGATATTATTTCGAGATGTGCGCATATTTTTCCTAAAGAACACATACAAAGATTACGAGATATTTATGAAAAAACGAAAAATGAAACTAATGATCCTTTGACAGCGATTGATGAAGTTCTGAGGATAATGAGGGAGAATAAGCTTTGGTTTCCCGAACCTTTCCGGAAAGGGAAAGTTATCTATTCAGAAAAAACCCCCGCTAATCCTAAAGCATATGAAGAAGCTACTACTGACGCAGAAAGAAGAAAAGCTTTTTGTTTTTGCCCTGTTATAAAAAATTATTTAGAAGAAGACATCATTCCCACTTCTTTTTGTAATTGTAGCGCTGGATGGGAGCGGCAACAGTGGGAAGGTATTCTTAGTAAACCTGTAAAGGTAAATGTTGTGAAATCTCTCGTTAAAGGAGATAACACTTGTCAATTCGCTATTCATATCCCTGATGCCTTATGATCAACATGCTATAGATTTTCCCACAGATCTTTTAACGGAGAGGGAAGTTTTACTTCTTCCCAAACCATTATTCAAAGACTATGAGTTCTCCCAATACCAATACAGTCTTCCTTTCTTCAGTCCTTTTCTGATTAATTGCTGCACAAATAGTAACACATCTTGCACAGGTGGGTTTTTCATTCTCCTCTGCAGCATATTTTCTCTTTTCTATACTCCATTGGAACTCTGGTTCTTCTTGTAACTCTATTATTGTTTCCTTGAATGTGTCGGTAATTGATCTAACAGTAATACCAGTATCTCTCATGTATTTACCTCTTATTAACTCTACTTTATTAGAAAAAAAACAAAATGAGAAAAATGGTTTTCTGCGAATATTTCATTATATGCTGATATAGTCTCTAAATCATGAACTGAAGTTGTTTATTCATTCTCTTCCGTTTCTTCGGTTATTTCTGGTTCTTCAGGTACAGGGAGTAAGAAAACCTTCTCTCCTTTCTCTACACCGATTCTTTCACGACTAGTAGCGTCCATAGTCAAAACTTCTTTTCCGATTAATGGTTTCAAAGCAGGAAGTACAGTAAGTTTGATTGCATCACCTTTTGTCATATGCGATATTCGCACTCTGTCACCAATGTCAATGCCTAACACGTCTCTACTGGGTTTGTCCAACCTTGTAGCTTCTTGTCCCACAGATTCTTTATCTGCAGGCACTACAGTAAGCGTTATAGCTGCTAAATCAGAAATATCGGGTCCACTATCATAATCAGAGGGTAATTCATCTTTCTCAATCTTTCCAGAATCATTCTCTTCTGAATAAACTCCTTCTGCATCATATATCTCTCCTCGACCACCGCAGATATTGCATTCTATTTCATCCGCCACATCCCGTGCTCTTCGTGTGATAGATCCTTTTCCTGCACATGTAGGACATTTTTGCCAAGACAAGAAGAAAACCTCCAACCTATGCTTTTAGTTCTTGATTATTTTATGTTGCTATAAGTAGTTTATCAAATGAAATTTTCATAAAAAGGCTACGAATTCGGAAATTAAGTTGTCCCAAAAATTTTCCAAAGGAGCTCTTTTCGACGATCAATCAGATATGCAGCTAACTTCTCTATTAGTTGTTTCTCATCGGATGTAATCGTTTGATCTATAGTAGCTACTAAATAAGCGTTGTCTAAGATCCTTTCTTTCATCGCTTCTAGTTGTGCTTCTTCATCTTGATCAATAACATTATCTTCCAAGGCTTGAACCAATGCATCATTGTATGTAGCTAAATCAATAGTTATAGAAGAGATTAGTGCTTTTTCATCACCTGTGATTTTACCGTCTTTATCAGCTTCTTTCAGTAATTCTCGGAGTAAATTTGTCATATTCAGTTTCAAATCTCTCTCAATTTCTTTTAAATCCGTATTAATCTTAAATTGTTCCTCTTCATAAGAAATATGGGTCGATTTGACTAGATATGGTAGATTGTCTGTCCATAATTTACTTTGTAAAAACTGAATGAATTCTTTACCCCCAAGTTGAAAAACGCAAGATTCTCCTTCATACATAATATCGGTAAAGATTCCTAACTTGTTTCCATTCTTATCTCTTACAGGCTTTTTTCTTATCTCCGAAAAAAGGGACTCATTTTCAGTGAGAAATCCTGATTCCCTTACATTCTGGAGTTCTGCAGCTGCTTTGTTTAAAGTGATAGTAGTGTCGGTCCTATCGACTATATTCTTAACAGTAATGAACGGATCTACATCTTTGATCACTTTAAGATCTTCCAAAAGCTCTTCTGTCTTAGATCCGATAAGTACCCACCCGCGCAATTGAAATGTGTTTAGATTCACTACAGCGTCCTTAATCCGTCCTATCGTTTTACCATTCGCATCCACTACATTCTTTGTGCTTAAGTGGGATAAACTAACGTCATAGATATTTCGCATTCATATTACCTCGGTAAAAAGAAGTTGTTCTTTAATATTTCAAAGCCAACCTTCTTTAACATATCTAACAAATTGGGAGTCAGCTTTAATCCAGTCTTCTTCAGCTCGCTCAAATACTTTCTGTGCATGTTGATAAGCTTCTTTTAATAATCTTTGTTCATCAATTTGCCTAAATTTGCCTTGGAGAAGAATTATTTCTCCATTAATGATAACATTATCAACTTCGCTTCCATAGGACGAATAAACAATATTAGGTATAAAATTACGGAATGGAAAAGAGATTATCGGTGTCAAATGAAGGTGTTGTAGATTCAGTGTTATAATGTCGGCTTTTTTTCCAACTTCTAAGCTTCCAATTTTGTCCGATAGTCCTAATACTTTGGCTCCATTAATTGTTGTAGTTTGTAAGGCATACCATGCTGGAAAGGCTGTAGGATCTTTCTCTCTTGCTTTTGAAAGTATGCTTGCCGTCCTCATCTCCCGGAACATATTTTGATGCCCAGGTCCTGGAGTTTGATCTGTTCCTAAACCCGCACATCCACCAAGCTCCAAATAATTATGAATTGGAGGCACTATACCATCTATCATCCCAATTGAAGAAGGGCAGCAGACAAGACTCACCTCTTTTTCAACCATTATTTTCCTTTCTAGTTCTGTTGTATCATGGCAATGAGCAGCTAGCAAGTGTTCTCCCAAAAATCCATGTTTGTTTAAAACTTTAACAGTTGAAGCATCTTCTCCATATCGTCCAATAATTTGTAACCGTTCTCTTCCACCTTGCGCTACATGCATATGCATTTTTGCATTTTGTTCAATGGAATGTTCTTGAATACTCTCCAAAAGCTCTAAAGAGATCATATCAAGCGCTTGTGGTCCATACATACAGCTGACTAATTCTTCATTCATGAATTTCTGAAATAGCTCAGCTCCCCGTTTGAAAGCTTGTTCTCCTTTAGAGCGATCAAATTCATAAAGATCCGTTGGTTTAAGATGAGCCCTATTAGGACTAACTTCATTAATAGTTTCAGCTGCGGCAACACGTGCTTGAAAAGGGAGATAAACATTCTCTACTAGGTTAGCAACGTTCAAAGTATACTCCGCAAAAGTAGTGGTGCCAGTACGTAATCCTTCCAGCACCCCTAATTTTGAACCAAGAATAACATCTTCATTAGTCATATGGAGATGCAGAGGACCAATCCCTTTGTTCATCCATTCAATCTCGGGTAGATCTTGTGCTGCTCCTCGAAGAAGAGATGATCCTGTATGAACATGAGCATTAACTAAACCGGGCATTGTCACGTGATCTGTTCCATCAATAATAACATCAGCGTTTTTATGATCAAAGCGTTCCATTGATCCCACATATTGGATTGTATCCCCTTCTATGCCTACAGCTCCATTTTGGACAATGCCTAAATTCTGACCTTGAAAAGTTAATAACCAGCTATTTATTATTGCGATATCCACCGTAATTATTCCCCTTAATGCCTTTTAGAATGTATTCTTGAGAACTTTCTTATAGATTGAATAGACCCAAAATTACTCTAATATATAAATTATTTTTCGTCATAAAGCATTTCTAATGTATTTTATAACTCTCACATCGTTTTTGAGGAAATTTTAGCGATACTAACGCTCTAGGAATATATTCCTGTTATATTCGTGATGTCATTTATATAATAAAAGTGCCTGTACAATTAAGCTGCTAAGAAAATACCCGAGCAATTCGTTCAAGTGCTTCCTTCAGTATTGAAAGGGGACATGCGATATTAATTCGTTCAAATCCTTCTCCCCCTGATCCAAATTTATATCCAGAATCTAAAGCTATTTTTGCTTCCTCTAACATTTTTTTCTCCAATTCTTTATGCCCTAAATCCAAATTGCGGAAATCCAACCATACTAAGTACATTCCTTCGGGTTCAATCACCGATATTTTTGGTAGATTCTTGCTGATGAATTCTTTTAGGAAGTTTAAATTACGTTCAAGTGTAAAAATAAGGGAGTCTAACCATTCTTCTCCTTCGTCATATGCTACTTGTAATGCCAAAGCTCCAAAACAATTAGGTATAGTAAGAGCATTGTTTTCCATATGAACCTTGAAAGTCTCACGAAGTCTTTCATTTGGAATAATGACATTCGAGTGTTGTAATCCTGCTAGATTGAACGTTTTACTACCTGCAGTGCACGTAATAGAATGTTGCGCAAATTCCTCTGATATTG
>JAEOTF010000487.1 GCA_016840025.1 Candidatus Hodarchaeota archaeon | reverse complement strand
ATTGAAACTGTTCTTTTCCTTGCAGGCGTTACCACAAGTGAACCTTGGAGCGCAGTACTCTTCAGTGGAGTATTAGGAATCTTTATTGCAATTATCTTCGGGATTGGCTTCTTTCAAGGATCGATTAAACTCGATTTACGCCGTTTTTTCAATGTGACAAGCATTTTATTGATCTTATTCGCAGCAGGACTGTTTTCACATGGTATTCATGAATTTCAAGAGTTAGGATGGTTTGGTACGTCTACTGAATCATGGAATGAAACACTATGGGACACTAGTAGTTTGTTAAACGACAAAGATGATGGGTTAGGTTCTCTATTAAGAGCCTTATTTGGTTATCAGGATACCCCCTCTTTGTTAGAACTTATCTCATACCTAGGTTATTGGTTGATGATTGCTGCTAGCTATCTACAGATTACTAAAGGATCACACTTTTTTAATAATCCCCGTCCAGTCCGATCTTAAGAAAAAAGACCGAATAGGGGAGGTTTGAGATTTAAAAAAGTCTAGCTCTAGACTTACATGATTTTTTTAAGAATTTATAATATAATAAATTTCGTTCTCGGTCAAAACATGGCTTGGTTACTGAAAAAAATTAATGAATAACCGCTAGATGAATTCGCTCATATCAGGATAAGGTAGATAGTTATTAATCGAGTCGGTCGATTGACACCCCGCACAGGACGTGACGATTTCTCCTTTCAAACAACAAATAGCATAATCGCCTTCATATTGAAGATAACAACACTCATCGGCTAATTCACGAGATGATGTTTCCTCTTGTTTTCCCATTTTATAAAAAGAACATCTCTCAGGGCACTGAAGCAAATCTACTTTCAGAATTTTGCAACTTCCAATCCGCGAGTAATACTGGCAAGTTGTCGCTTTATTAATCGGGCTTATTAGTGCGGTCATCAGTCTATTTTTTATAAATTGAATAAAAAGCACCAACATTTTTTTGCTTCAATTCTGAAAGATGTTCTCGACATTTTCAATAACTTGACATGTGTCTAAAAATACCTCTCACAACCTCTATTTTCACATCATTTCAACCTTAAATGGACTTACTTTTTCACATCTCGCACCTTTCACATAAAATACACTATCTTACCATCATGAATGGAATATTAACCTAGACTCTTGGAAAGGAAATTTATGGAAATGTGTTATCAGAGTAGTTATCTAACCAATATATCTCTTTTCACTTGAATATACTAGCTAAAAGGGCAATTATTGTCAGTTAGTTCTTAAGAAGCGTTCTCTGATGAAAAAATCTTTTCCAAAAGATTTAAAGATATAGCTCAGTCTGCTACGACAGTTGTTCTATTTAACTGCTATAGGCAGAGTGTTCTGAATGGCTAATGATTATCAAAAAATTCGTAATGAACTACAAAAGTATTTTGAGGAAGAAAATTTCCCGAAAGCTCTCGAGATTGCGAAAGAAATTCGAGATCAATTTCCAGATCGATATATCGCTTCTCATTATAATTTAGCCTACTCTCAAGCGGCTCTCAATCAGATTGAGGACGTTATTACAACTCTCGAAGAAGCACTTGAGAAGGGCGCTTGGTACTCAGCAAATGAACTTGATGAATTCCCTAATATAGAGTCATTGAAGTCAAATCCCCGATTTCAAAATATTCTGAAGAAATTCCAGCAATGTTTCGAAGAAGAACGAAAACAATCCAAACGCAAATGGGTTGTTCGTGAACCGCCAGATTATGATCCTGCCAAATCCTACCCATTACTTATTGCCTTACACTGGCATAATAGCAATATTGACGAATTTGAGCCCTATTGGAAAGACGTTGTTTTGAACACAGGAGTTCTCTTAGCACTTCCCCAGTCCTCTCAATTATTCGGGTTAAATAGCTATACTTGGCGGGATATTGACCTAAGTTTAGAAGAACTTGAGCAAACTTTCTCCGAGCTAAAAGAAAAATACAATATCGATCCTACGAATGTCTTTCTCTCTGGCGCATCACTCGGGGGTCAATTAGCTCTAGAAGCTACCTTTCTTAAACCCAAATTTCCTGTGAAAGGTGTGATTGCAGTTATTCCGCATGTTATTGAACCGCCTAAATTCAGTACAAGTCTTAATCAACTCATAAATCAAAAAATTAAATGTTGTCTTGTGACTGGGACACACGACAGCAGTTACGAACCATGCAAGGAATTTGTAAACCTTTTGCAGAAACACAGTATAAAATATCTCTTCTATGAATCGGTTGGCACTGGACATATGTTTCCGCCAAACTTTGATGAGATTTTACAGGAAATAATGAGATTCTTATTGGATAAATGAGGTTTCTCTTTGCATTCCAACCAGATAGCATTATAAAAACTTCAATCTTTATAATGTCAGATGTGAACGCCATGAAGCCCTGCCCCGTAGTCCTGTTGATCGGGGTTCTTCTTCTAGCCCCCTTATTCGGATTGACAATACCATTGAGATCTGGTGTTGATTCCTCACACTTGTCTATTTCTCAAGGATCTACAAAGAACTTCTTTAAAGAAACAATACTTCCCAAGAGTAAGTCCAGTTCTTATACCCCTCATCCGCCTATTGAAGTCACTAATGATACTGCCCTCGCAGCTGTGGCGATTAATGGCACAGGAATTTCCTCTAACCCCTACATCCTAGAAGGATGGAACATTACCACTAACGGGACTCACGGGATCTATATTTGTAATACTACCGCCCATTTTGTTATCCGCAATTGCTGGGTTCAAACAGGGAAAGTCATGTATATTTCTGGCATTTATATTGAGAATGCAACCGAAAATACTGCTATAATCAGTCATAATTTTTGTTGGAATAATTATATTGACATTGGGGTTAGAAACGCAGACTTTGTTACTATATTCAATAATACCTGTTATCTAAATTGGTTTGGTATCCGCATCTATAGGTCTGCTAATTTAATGGTGATGAATAACTTTTGTACCCAAAATACCCCTTTATCGCTCTCCTTCGGGGAACCAATTAGTAGTCGCACGCAGTTCTCTACTCTCAGTGGTATCCTCTTTGTACTGTCTGCTTCTTCAATGATCACAAATAATCTTTGTACTCAAAATATTGATGCGGGTATCAGACTGTTCGGGTCACATAATATAACAGCAGCTAACAACAGTTGCCACCTAAATGGCGGTCCTGGTATTGATATTTTAGATTCAAGTACCATAATTATTCAGAATAATATTTGTCACCAAAATCAGATTGGTATATCCATATGGCATGATGACTGGGGTGCAGCTTCTCCTCCCGAGGCTTGTCAAATTACCGATAATCTCTTCATTGAGAATATTCGCCATGGAATTTCTCTTTCGTCTGGAGCTAACAACCATCTCCATCACAATACTTTCCTCGGGAATAATAATGGCTCTATTCAAGCTCAAGATAATGGTATTAACAATACTTGGAGTGATTCTTCTACTAAGCAAGGTAATTATTGGTTAGATTATAATGATACTGAAAGATATCCACTTGCAGGTTCCGCAAATGCGACCGATCTGTATCCTCTGCCCGATATCTTGGATTTCGATGAGGATGGGATGCCAAATGGCTGGGAGTATCAAGTCGGATTAAATGTCACTTTGAACGACGCTGCAACTGATTATGATGGAGATCAAATGCCCAATCTCTGGGAGTATCTCATGGAATTGAACGTGACAGACCCTCTCGATGCGACACTCGACCCCGATGGGGATGGGTTAACTAATTTTCAAGAATACCGAACTGGTACCGATCCCTATGACGCTGATACAGACGACGATTTCTTCCCCGATGGACTGGATCAGGGCTGGTGGGGCAATCCCCGCAAAAAGTGGGACAATCCACTAACTCGGTTGCTGCTAGTGGGATCCCTTAGCCTGCCGGTGCTAGGTCCATGGGTGGGGGTCATTGCTTTCAAATTGCCCGAACTTCACCGCCAACGAAAACGGCAACTCCAGCAGTTAGAGCAGCAAGCAGAGCGGTTTTATGCTGATGCAAGAGCTTTTCATAGCCTTGACAACCTGAAAGAGTTGGAAAAAGCGACCGAAGAGATTAAACAACTCTTTTTGGACTGCACACAGATTCTTCAAACTATGCGCCGCTATGTATCCCGTAAGTGGCTTCCTTTCTTTCTTCGTCCCGATTTAACCCCATTTGAGACCATTGTTACCTCACTAACCGAAACATATGAGGAATTTCAACTAATACGGTTACAAAAGGTCAAAGAATTCATGGTACATGAAGGCTCGTTCCTCGACGCTACGGAAGAGAACTCCAATAACCGCTACTAGAAAGCCAGTAATAATGTTTTATGATTCTGAAGATTACGAGGCTAACTCTTTCGATCCTCTATCAGATTTTTCATTTTCCCCTTTTTCGCAATATTGATTTTTTCAGCTATCGTTTAATGAAATAGATGAAAATCTCCCTTGTTGTGTGTTTTTTTTGTACCACCCTTGAACTTTCAGATTGTTTAGAAAGTGGGGCTCAACAGACGCTCAGAGGGGTGTGATTGGGGTATCTCCACAACTTTATTAGAAGTAGCCGACTTATCGAATAATTATGCAAACAATAATTCAAGAAGCCACGGCCACTTTATTTAACGCGATAGAGATCTCAACAGCGATTCACCGCCCTTGGTGCGCCTACGTTGACCTGTTATGTACCAGTCCTAAAAAATCTGTCTCTTACTATGTTGAAGAGGAACATGACGCGATTCCAGGATGGAAAATCCTGCACGGGCTTCAGCAAGTACTTTCCTATAGTACTTTACTCTGGCAGAAAAGCTGGAGCCAAATTCGGAAATCCCTCGATCAGCGCTCCCCCGTGTGCCTCTCTGTGGATGATTGGGTCACATGTCGGTATGGAACGAAGGCTTTCGGGACGGGGTACTTCTATTCCAATGCGCATAAAGGGGTCGTTTGGGGAAATCAATTAGTAGATACGGTTATAAAGAATGGTGGGTTCCGATGTCCCCTGATCTTTGAGCTCCACCTCAAACAAGACTCCAATAAGGTCTGGGAGCGAGGATTGAAGCAAATTCAACAAATCCAGACCAAACTTCGAAATATTGGGGTGCAACCGAAGCGAATTTGGACATTAGGAGATTGTACATATAGCAATAAGGAAATGGCAAAAGAATTAAAGAAATTAGGCGGATTCTATCTACTTGGTTTGGCTAAGGATCGAAACGTTGAGTTATTCGGTCAATCTCAACGAATAGATAAATACTTTGCCACAAAGCCCGAAAAACGTTTAACTGTGCGAGGCACTGGATATCGGTATAAACTCTCCACTGCAAACGTGAAGGGCTGGGGACGGCGGCGCTTATTGGCAATATGGAATCCCAGAGGTTATTGGCGCTATTTTGTCAGCAACAAACTAAGGGTAACAGCCAAAACATTACTTTTGCGTTATCGTGATCGTTGGAGCGTGGAAGACAATCACAGAGATCTCAAGCAGTTCTTTGGAGGGGAACACTTCTATGTGTGGAGCAGAAAGGGTGTCTATGGACACTTTCATTTAGCATATCTAACGTGCGTCCAAGCTGCACTGGAGCGTACGAAACGCCTTCAAACTGGTGTTAAAAGTACTATGGAACGATTACACCGAGAAGCCATCCGTTGGAGTCGCATTAATTGAAAAATAGGACAGAAAACTCTTAAAGGAAGAAATCGAAAAAATAATTAAACATCTGCTATACGAGGAATACCTAATAGCTTACCTTTCTCTTACCTTCTTCATACCCTTCAAAGAAAAAAGAAGACTTGTTGAATCCATAATAGGAAATGTGTCCTCGGAAAACATTGAAACAAAATCATCTATGTCTAGCGCCTTCAAGTCGTGATATGAGCTCTTTCCATTCTTCTCGATCATGATGATTTCCAAATATGAATAACTCTGGCCATATCCCCTTCAAATCAGCAATCGTTCGGAGAAATCCTGTGTTAATAGCTTTATGAAGATATTCTATCGCTGGATGGAATTCTCCTGCTAAAAACCCTGCTTTTGATGCTACCACATAGGGATAGCCAGTATTTGGTGTTTCAATTTTAAATTCCTGCTCATAATCTTCCGCAAAAGCTCGAAAACGCTCTTGGGTCCAATCTGTAACGTTTTCAGCAGCCCAATGGTTCAAGTAGACAAAGTATCTTCTTTCAAGTTCAAAGCCTACTTTTTCTGCGATTGTAATTGAACCTAGATTAGAATCCCAGCAGTGCCATCCTATCTCTGTAAATCCATTCGATAAGCAGAACTCCACTGTAGCACTAACTGTTAATATTCCAAACCCTTTTTTTCGATAATTCCGATCAGTGGTAACCCCAATTTCACAACAGTGTTCTTTACTCACATAATCCGTTAAACTCCAACTAACAATAACATCCTTTTCTTCGTTAACAAGACCAAATCCAAATCCTTCTTCAAAGAAATGGTTAAAAGACGTCCATTCGGTAGAAATCCACTCTCTAATAGCGTCGATATTCTTTAGTTTGGTTTGTTCAATAAATTCTCTGTTAAGAAATTTTAAGTGATAATTAGAAGGAATCTCCTCTTTCCAGTCTCTTATCTTTGGCTCTTTGAACTTATAATATAGTCGCGTTGCTTTTCTTGCGAATCGCTTCTTCAACAAGACATTAAATTTACTTTCCCAATTATCGGGAGAATACCATAAAACAAAGAATCTGTCATCAGGAATTTTCTGATGAAGTTCCTTATTGAAGTTTTTATTATCTCTGTACCCAGCAAGGTAGTGTGTACCTATTGGAGTTAGAACGTGAACTGATTGAGGATTATCTAGGTTATCTACGAAGATTTGTCCTTTCGAGGTCCCTTCCAGAATCGCGTTTATATGTAGATTGTATTCCATCAGTCCTTTTAATAGTGGACGCCCTTTCTCATAATTTTCTCGCTTAAGTTTGTACATTTAGTATATCTCCACAAAGTAAAAAAGAGATTTACATTTTATTTATCTCCTCGTTTACCCTTCTTGATCCTTTTAGCTATTTCTCCTTTCAAAAGACTTGTTGAGTCCTTAATAGGAAATAAATCCTCTGGAAATATTGAAACAAATTCATCTATGTCTAACGCCTTGTCTTTCCACCAATAGAGATGATCACATTTTTCTTTCAGAATTGAATATAGATATGATTTAGATTCTATTGGATAAGCCCCTTTCAGTAATTGAAGTAAAAGTGCCGATCCCCATAGGCGCGGATTCTTCTGCTGCCATTTTTCGATGATCTTTACCAAAACTTGAATTGCTTCTTTGGTTTCCTGTTCTCTTAATTGTGAATCAAATTCTAACTGAATTGCTTGTATTCCTGATTTAGGTTTTCCACTTGATGCAGTAATATCTCCGCCAATAAGACTTGGTGCTTCTAGTTCAGGCCAACAAACCTGGATTTCTGCTTCTTCAATTGAATCCATAACTAGTTGGAGCGTTTCCTCATCTGCTGTCAGTCCTACTAAAGTACCCACACAAATTGCTGGTGGGGTTTCTTCACTGGATTTCATACCATGAATATCAAGAATGAGAACTGAACTGGATCTTTTATGAATCTTAGCTGTAATTTCCTTCAATCTTCTCCTATAAGCTGAATTACGTGCTTCAATGCTGGGATAATTAAGGTCTAATTTCTTACGTGAGATGGTAGAAATGAGTGCATGGGATTTTGTGATCAAAGCTGCCCGAAAAGCAATCTCCCCTGTATTAGTGTCTGCTTTGGGACCTTGGGCATGGGGAGCTGAGAGTATAACATTGCTTTCTCCTGGAAGATGGAGAAAACCTAGAATTAAATCGTTGTTAATAGGTTCAGGCAAGTGATTCTTCATCTTCTCTGACGATATCATTTAACATGCAATGCTAAAGATTTTTTGGTCGTTATATATAGTTTGAGTACTTGTTGAAATCCCAGTTAACTGCAGAACTAGAGGGTAAAAAGCGCATGTTGAAAGAAGAGATCAAGCAATATGACATCTTATGTGGTATTGAGGAAGAATTCCTCATTATTACTCCTGACGGCCGTTTAGCTCCCGTTGCTGATGATATTATGCTTCGCGCTGCCGAAATTCTTCGTGCTGATCGGAAAAGGTTGGAATTGCTGCGTCCTAAGATCCGTGCTCTTGATCCAGAACCATCTCCTACACTGATCGAATACGTTACTATGCCTGTGAAACTGGACGAACTCCCTGCTGCTATAAAGGCGGGAAGAGCCCTTCTTCGTGATGCTGCGGGAGATTTAGGTTATAAATTATATGCCCAGAGTATGCATCCTATAGAAAGCGAACCAAATCCTATTGCTGGTGTTCATATTAATGTTTCAGTGCAACGCTGTGGTGGGGTTATGCTTGCAGAAGATTTGGCTATAGCTTATAATCACATTCGGTATTATCTACCCGAACTCATCGCAATTAGTGCTAATACTCCTCTAATTGCAGGAAAATTCAATGGAATTGCTTCTAATCGCATTGACCAAAGCACTGTTCTGAAACCCAACCCTCCTGCCCGATTACTGATCCCCGAGGATCAACCGCAATTAGTTCGTCAACCATATTATGGACGTTTACGGTATTCCTTCAAAATCGGCCTTTCGGATGCCGATCCAAGAGTTGTAGCCAATCGTGCTGGGGATCGACTGGTGGATATAGCTGCACGTGGTCCATCAACGAACATTGATGACGATCGGGATGATATACCTAAAAGAAACCGTGTAGAGGTTCGCATCTTTGACACACATCCTTCTGTTGAAGTCCTATTAGATCAAGCACGAATTTGCAGTGCATTGGCTGTTCAAGCTCTCATTCCGAAAAAACAAGAAAGTATCCATGATGATCCTTATCATGACCACAATCGTCAAACTGCTATCAAAGAAGGCATGCATGGTCAGTTTATCCGTAATAAAAAAGCTATCTCCACCGCAACGTGTATAAAGAATTTATTAGATGAACTAAAGCCTGTTTTTGATGCTCTCGATACTCAGCTTGAGTCTCCCATCCGTGAAGCGAAGTCTGTCATTACACAGGCTTCGGACCCCGCTATTCAGTTTATTACTCCTGAATTGGATAAATTTTTTCGTCAAAAGAAGCAATATATCACTGTTCGTTTAGCATCAAACCGCACCGGCATTGACATGAATTCGGATCGCCGCTATAATGTTCAAAAAGGAACAAAGATTCAGGGCAAGCTTTCTCGATGGTCTCGATTTAATTTTGACGAACATGATGGTCTTGTATCTAGTATGAAATCATTTGTGCTAACAAATGTTGTTACAGTACAAAATGTGATCCTTCCCTTGGAGAAAGACGATAGAATTGAGCAGGCAATGACACAACAAGAATATATGCTCCAACGGTTTCTGGGCGGTCGGCTATGGTAATGTTGAAAGAAAGTTGAGTTAAAAGAATATAAAAAAGCCGATCTTAAGAGATATTATTCTATTAAAACTCAACTGGTCCAAATTTGTAGTGTTTACGAATTTTCTTTTTAATATGCCAAGTACATTTGACCCCTGCATCGAGCCTAGACTTTTTTGGGCCATCATTCGTTCGTAGACCATAAAATATACAGATAGTCAGAGATTTGCTATGAAAAAGATGTCTTTACTGTTTTAATTACAAAAATCGCACGTCGGATGCTTTAATGGGATTCCCCAGTATTTTTTCTCAGAGTGACGCTGTCATGATAGCCAGAGGTGATTTAAGAACTGAGAAATAGTAATTGCAATTAAAAAGATTATGGACGAGTTAGTGATTAAAATGAAAAAAATAGGTGTTTTCTGCTCTGGTGGAGATGCACCGGGTATGAACGCAGCTTTACGTGCTGTAGTTAGAAGGGGGATCGCAAAAAAATTGAAAATTGTAGCAATATACCGTGGTTTTGCTGGTATCTTTCAGGGATATTTTGAAGAAATGACAGCAAGATCAGTGGGAGATATTGTTCAAAGAGGAGGAACTATTATAAAGACCGCAAGATGTGAAAAGTTTTATGCGACCGAAGGAGTCAGGGAAGCCGCAGGGATTTTAAAAAAGCATAATTTTGAGGGCTTATGTGCTCTTGGAGGTGATGGGACATTCAGAGGGTTATTAGAGCTTCAAAAACACTGGGATGGTCAATTAATAGGTATTCCATCTACTATCGACAATGATATTTATGGGACGGATTATACCATCGGATTTGATACAGCAATTAATACTGCAATTCAAGCACTTGACAAAATTCGAGATACCGCAGAGAGTCATGAACGAATATTTATTGTCGAAGTTATGGGACGTGAATCAGGTTATATAGCGCTGGAAGTGGGAATTGGAGCAGGTGCAGAGGAAATTTTAATTCCTGACGAAACTCCTGTTGATTTTGCTGCTTTAGCAAATCGAATTCGTTCTGCTCAGAAAAGAGGTAAGAAGAGTATTATTATAGTTGTCGCAGAGGGAGCTTATGAAAGAGACATTTTCTTGTTTTCCAAAGAGTTGATGAAATATTTAGATGTTAAAACATATCTTTCTATCCTTGGTCATGTTCAGCGAGGTGGTGCACCTAGTGCTTTCGATCGATGGCTTGCCACTCGACTTGGAGCATTCTCAATTGATTGTTTTCTTAATGGGGATACTGGCATAATGGTTGGCGAGCAAAACAATCAACTTGTTAAGGTTCCACTTTTAGAAACTCAGAAGAAAAAGCTAATTGACAAGTACGCCTTCAGTCTTATTCAAGATCTAGCAATCTAATAATATCTCATCAATTTCTCTTTATTTCACTAGCTTTCAGTATTAAAGATATCAAGAGGAATTTGACAATATTTTTGCATACAATTTCAGAGAATATTCTTTTAACATTCTTCGTGCGGAAAAAGAAGGCAGAGTCGAACGAACTGCTTCACGCGTCACTTTGATCCAATTAAGTGGAATACTTTCGGGTTCAAAATCATAATATAATGGAATTATTTGATTTTCTAGAATGTCATAAAGACTCTGAGCGTCGGTCCAATCTTGGGCAGCTATATTTTTTTCCTCAATATTTTGAGGATTTATTGCCCATCCATTCAATCCATTATTTCCCTCTGCCCACCAACCATCAAGAATAGAGAGGTTTGGAATGAAATTCAAGGATGCCTTCATTCCCGAAGTTCCTGATGCTTCATTATAGCGTCTGGGAGTATTTAACCACACATCAACTCCTTGAAGTAGGATTTTAGCAGTTTTTAAATCGTAATTTTCAACAAAAGCAATGCGATATCCTAAATCGGGGTTTTTGGCATAATTATAGATTTGTTGAATAAGTAATTTTCCTGCCTCATCGTTTGGGTGAGCTTTTCCTGCAAAAATAAATTGAATTGGTCTATATGGGTCTTCAATCAATTTTTTTAATCTCTCGAAATCAGAGAAAAGTAATGTTGCTCTTTTATAGGTAGTAAATCGGCGCGCAAATCCAACTGTGAGTACATCAGGATCTAAGAGAGCGCCGCTTGCTAATGCTATTT
>JAEOTF010000005.1 GCA_016840025.1 Candidatus Hodarchaeota archaeon | reverse complement strand
GCTGAACATCAATAATTCCACTGGTTTTAAGCACTTTAATGCGAATAATACAACCATTGCAGATAATGGAACGATCACTGAACCTGTGGAGACCACTCCTCCTACTTATACAAGTATCAGTTCAGGGACTGAAACAGGTCCTAATTTTTCTTGGATCATTTTCTTTGGGATATTATTAGTTATACCTGTTACCGGAATTGTTATCTGGTTTATAATCATGATAAAAGAAAGGTCATCATCTAATATGAAAAAACCTGCAGAATTACTGGATAGTACTTACAGTAAACCGATAACACATAAGACTTCATTCTGCCCTCGTTGTGGTGAGGAAACCTATCCAAGTGATAGATTCTGCCTTAATTGTGGTAGTCGTCTTGGATAATCCTTCCCCATTTATTGCGTTAATTGATTAAATGGTGTCAGTTAAAGTGAGAAGTTTCTGTTTTAAGCTTCTAGCTGCGATTGCTAGCTCTTCCTGCTCTTTCACCATTTTTTGTTTACGCTGTTGTTCAAATTCATCTCTTAATTCCTGAATTTTCTCTTTTGCTTCTTTATCATTTTTTCTATTAATCTCATTGTCGGTTTTTATTCGCTCTTCTTTCTCTTTTTGATAAATTTCTTCTAATTTAAGATACTCTTTCCTAGCTGTTTCAATTATTGAATTTGCCTTTTGTAATGCTTCATCAAGAACTCCATCAGCTTCTGAGTTAATTTCGTTTAAAAGAATAAATAATTTTTCATTGTTTTCTCTTGTACTTTCTTCAAATTGTTGCTTTGATGAAACAAGCTGTCCTGAAATCTCATTTATTCTAAATTGAATATTTCCAAATTCTTGCCCTTTTTTCTTTTTTGTTTCTAGATCTTTTTTGAGTTTGGCGTATGTCTTCTCAAGTTCTTGAAGAGTTGCTCCTGCAGCTTCGATTACTTTGTTATGAATATTTTTTGCATCTTTGGTTTTTTCATCACGACTTCGTTCTATATCTTTGGTTTGGGTTTCTAGTTGCTTATTTGCACTTCCAACCTTATTATCTCTTATTTTTTCTGCCTGTTTCAGCTCCTTTTCTTCCATAGATGCCCATTGGTCGTATTTTTTTTGGATAGTTTTCTTTTTGTCCTTTACTTCCTTTAAAATCTCATCTACTTGTTCTTCGAGTTCTTTTCGTTCTTTTTCAAGATTTTTACGCATTTTTTCCGTATTAGTTAAACTGTCGTAGACAACTTCTCGAACTAATCTTAATTCTGTGAGGTATTCGCGCATATTAGTAGCTTTTTCACCTGCTTCAAATTTCAATACATTTAATTCGTGATTTGTCTTATCAAGAATCTGTTGGATAGTAGTGAGCTCTTCCCTCAGTTCTTGGGCAGTAGTTGAGATATTATCCTCACTCATATTTTTCCATCTACCATCAACTATCCCACTTTCCTATATTTTGTGTTTTTTTAAGGTTTTGTCTCCCCCACAGACTATGGAGAAATTATGGTAGAAAATTATGTTGTCTTATAGTTTGTTCAAATAAACTGTGCTAGAATTGATAAAAAAGTATTTAGGACGACCAAGCATTGAATATTAACTATCATTTTCTGGCAACAAGTCTAAAACTAGCTGAGCTGAGATAGGGTGGCTTTCTAAAACTGTAGTATCTATTAAAGCAACTAAAATGTTTCCCATCCGTTCTTCAAACGTTGCTCTCGATTTTGTTGAAGCCAATTGCCTAGCACGCATCTGTAATGTTCGTCGTTTTGAAACAACTCTATTAGGTGCAAGTAAAGCAGGAGTTGAAATGTGTGTATTCTGCGCTAATAACACTGTGAGGCTAGAGGGAGATGAAGCAAATGAAAGTAAATCGTAAGTCTCTAAATCTGCTTTTGTTTCTTCCAGAAAAACTTCTTGCGGGATAAATTGTAATTGTGTTTCTTTCGCTCCTTCGGGCAGTAATTGTGCAGCTATATCACGTAATTCTGAAAAATGGGGTCCAATGGTTGTAAGAATCTTATTTAATAGTTCCGCTTTGCCTTTGACCGAGTGTAATGTGCCTTCCGTCTTTGGAATGTCTGGGAAATCGGCTAATCCCACGATAATATAGTCTTTCTCGCGGATTGTATCATACAATTCTTCTAATTCGATTCCTGTTACAATATCACAAACTAGAGATTTCGCCCAGATATTCAAAACTTCACCTTGGTACCACTGATCATAATCTGGTTCAATTTTCTTTTTTTCTTCGATTTTTTGCTTCTGAATAACTTCTATGGGTTTTTCGGGTATTATTTCTTCTGTAGTCTTCTCAGGGATTGAAACATCTCCTTTATCGGATTTCCTGGAAAAAATACCAAAAATACGTTTTAATAATGAAGGTTTCCTTTTTTCAACAGGTTCAATTTTCTCTCTTTTTTCTTCTTTCTCAATTTTAGGAGGCTTTTCTTTCTTTTTTTGCTTTTTGGGACGTTTTTTGGGTTTCACAGGTCGTCTAAGTACTCCGATAATGTCCTGGCATCTTTCCTCTAATCTTCCACGAGTTAGTTCTACATTAATATCATCAGCAGTAGTCGAAAGAAAAAACCAAGCTTCGTAATCGCTTTTTTCTGGATGAGCTCGGACAAGAAACAGCTGTCTTGTGAGGTCTTGAGCAGAACTTGCACTCATTGCGCGGTAATATATTGGTTCTATTTCTTGTTTCTCAAATTTAGTTTGTGTACAGACTTCACTGAATTCTTTATGCAATCTTTTAAATTTTTTATCGCTTATAAGTTCACTATACCCAAAATATTCCTCATTTTTGGAAATACTGCGGATTAATATAGCTCCTGTGCTTTCAGCAAGCAAAGGAACTATAGTATGGGGATTTGGCTGCTCTGTTCTAATTTTTCCAAAATGTTCCAAAATAGATAAGGCAGCATCAGCTAGACGAGCAGGTCTATAGTTAGTTAAATACTCTTCTTCTTTCGTCCGTTCAAACACTTCAATTGCGGGGATTTCTAAAATTGCTCCTTCTGTAAGAGCAATCATCCACGGAAAAGGAATCTGATCACTAACACTTCTAAGAAATTTAATGAACGGCACTACAAAGGTATCTGCAATTCTAGTTAGTGCTACATTGTTGGGTAACCCACGATCGAGCTGATATACAAAATTTCTTCGAACTGCCTTTCCCAGCTCTTGTGCGAGCATATTCAAATAAATAATCATAGTTTCATCTAATTCTTCTAATCCTACTCGACAAAATCGAAGAATAAAAATTCGGCGTTCATCATCTGTTAAAGTAAGATCCCGGAGATTGGAAGAAGTTACTACAAAATCAGAGAGATAAAGTGTAATTAATGCTTCTTGAAGGTTACAAGCATTTTCATCTTGAAATTTCTCCAGATCTGCAGATAAAATTGACTTATAGCGTTCATATTGTTGTAAATAGTGCTGTTCTTCCTTATATTGATCATATAATGATTGTAAATCAATTCCCGCCTTGGACATCTCAACCAAACCTTCTCTCTAGTCATTTATGCAATAAAACAGTTCTGTCATAATGCCTCTCATATCTCTTTTCCTTGTATTATATTGATTTATTTTTGCTGAATCTCGAAAAGAGCTTCTTCGTATTCCTTGTGCTCAACAAAACCTAATCGTTTATATAAGTTGATCGCAGGCAAATTATCTGCTTTAACATTCAATCCTATATGATCTACCTCATCTAATAGAGATTTCAATAGCGTAATAATACATTTTTTTGCTAATCCTCGCCTTCTCATACTGGGATGGGTGACAACATTTCCTAATGTAGCTATTCGATACTGTTTGGAGAAAACGTGCACACCAGCAACTGATTTTAATTCATCTTCATACTTTATCCCAAAATATTTTCCCGTAGCCAACATATAAGGTTCAAAATAACTTTCTGGTGCCGCTTCACCATAAAAGGATAGAACATCTGCTTCATCTTCAATATTTAGCTTAACAACATCACCTATCTTTAATGCGCTTAAATCATTAGAAAAGCCCTGAAACTTCATCTTTAGATGTGTCCCCAAGGATTTTATATTATAATCGGATAAAAAATATTCTTCTAATTCTTTTG
>JAEOTF010000486.1 GCA_016840025.1 Candidatus Hodarchaeota archaeon | reverse complement strand
CAATGTAATCTGCATCTAACCGCTCTCGAGCATATCGAAATCCGGTTATGAGGGCATCCCCATATCCTTTTCCACGCTGATTAATTGCATAGGCTCCCATATTGACGGCGATCTCTGAAGTTCTATCTAGAGAATCATTTTTACGACCATCTACTACTAAAATTGAGTAATTCACATCTCTCAAAACAACATTGATTTCATCGATAACTGAACCGATTCCTTCTTCTTCGTTTAGTGCAGGTATTACGATAACAATCTTTTCAGAAGAGAGATCAGCTACCAATTCCATGTTATAATTTACCAAGTTTTGTTCTAACATGTCAGTCATTTTTCTGTCATCGCCTTATCTAGATATTATTTAAAAAAAATTAGAGCCCGAAACCTTTTCTTAATCCTGCAACCAATGTCAAAGATAAAATAGCTGAGAAGAATGTACTCAACTGTCCTGACGCACTATTGAATGCAAAGTATTGGGATGGTAAAACTGGTCCTTGGATTTCTCCTGAGGACTTGTTTGGTTCCCAATACAGATCGTAACCTATATCGTCTACCATTATTCCTTGGTAGTAATTAGTTTTTAAAGTGATAGCTATGGTTCTTGATTCACCCTCAGAGTATTTAATGGTGAAACGTAATCTATTCTTTGCTGGGTTTAGAGAGTATCTCTCGGAAACAGATACTATCCTATCTTTGGTAAAGCAGGGACTACTTATTTCCCATTGCTTCAAAACCGGCTCTCCTGATGTAAGTCTATATCTGAATGTAATTTGGTCACCATTTGTCGTATGTCCAAGATACTGTATTTCAGGAGGTGTACCTGGATGGGTTTTTTTCGCAAAAGCATGGAACGAAATCGTTGACATCATTAGAGCGCAGCTTATAAGAAGGATTATGGAAACGATTCTACTTTTATACTTCATTTATGGCCCTACCCTTTTCAAAATGGTGTAACGGCCTATTATTAAATTGTTAAGAATATATAACACTGTTTTAAAATCTATAAAATTCACATTACATCTATACTTTAGAAACAACGGACTTAATGGAACACCTTGGAAAAGAAATTTACTTGAAAATAGAGTGCTTCATCTCTGCCTTTACTTCCTTAATCGGATTCCTTAGTATGATGACAATTATGAAATTTAATTTCATGATTTTCGAAAATAAGTTATGGACACCAATGGTCTATAGTTCTAGTTTCAGACTTTTTCTTTTACAGGTTCCTCTATTACTTTTTTATCTTATATTGAAGCTTTATTCATCAGAATACAAGAACATCCTTTTTTTGATATTTCCGATGATCTTCTTCCCAGTTCAAAAAGTTGAATTTTTAATTTCTGTTTCGTGCATGCTTATGGCAGTTGACACTGTTATTCTGAAAAAACAAGTTTACAAATACATTACCTATCAAATGGTCATCATTGGAATTCTAGAAGTACTTGCATTCTTAAACTGGTTTTTATTCTATCCTCTCGGCATACAAACAAACCTAGATAACTTACCCTTTTTAGAAAAGGAGCTATTTTACCTATTTAGCTCATTAACACCATATTTTGGTTTAATAATAATTTTTACAGCTATATTTTCAACTATTTCAAATTTTAGAAATCTAGAGTTGAAACATAGTCAGTCTCTCTCTCGCTCAAGATCGTTTATTGATTCAAAGGATAAGGTTTTGGTAGCTTTTCTTACCTTAATAAGTATACTGGCTTCAATTTATCCTTATAATCCTATAATAAATCCAGAGAATACAGACTTTGGCATAGATGTTAGAAATTATCAAGAACAGGCAATGATAGTTGAAAATGATCCTTCAAAGATATTTGATGTTTGGAACGGATCAAGACCGAGCATATTTCTGCTAATTTATTTTATACAAAACACATTCAAAATTGATGCACCAACTGTTGTTAGATTTCTTCCAATGCTGTTGAATCCACTTTTTGCTTTATCGACATATTTTCTTACATTTGTTCTTTTTCAGAATCAAAAAATGGCTCTGCTATCGATGTTTTTTACAGTAACTGGTTTTCCGGTGACAATCAACATGTATTCTTATTACCTTGCTAATGTTTTAGGCTTAAGCTTCCTCTATATCTCATTTATTTTCCTAATTAAGGCGCTTAGATCGAATAATTTTAAAGATTTATTTTTTGCATACTTTTTTGGTTTTTTGCTTCTTTTCTCGCATCCATGGACATTTATCCAGTATTTTGTTCCTATTCTGGTTACTGCGTTTATGATTATTTTCTACTTTAAGGAGGATTTTTTGAATGACAATTTTAGATCAAAGCAGATTTTAACATATTATGCTCTAGGGTTGGGTATCACTGATATAATAAAATTCACAGCTATTCGGGGAGAAGGTGGTATTTCTGCTTTGTCAACAATGTTTGGGTACCTAACTACCTTCAAAACCTTTTGGTCCGATACAGTAGTAGCATTCTCATACATGTTTGGAGGTCTATATTCAAACCTCGTTCTTTTATTCTTAATAATCGTCGGAATTCTTGTGTATAAACCTAAAAATCCAATCGATGTAATTTTTCAGCTTTCTCTTGCATTCGGTTCAATAGTTTTTCTGATAGGTAACCAGATGATCAAGAGTCGTATCTTTTTCAACTTCCCTACCGCTGTTCTAGCTGCGATTGGTTTCCTATTCATTTACGATAGAACTGATAATGAAACAAAGCGAGTATTCGCTTTTTTTATTATTGCTATAATGATATCATATTTATTTAGGGGTTTAGCAATTCTTGTCTAGTATCGAATGCGCGCGTATTCTACGATAATAACTGTGGGAATTTACTTGCGTACTCAATGTAAGATTTATTTGTCATAGAGATAGAACTCTACGGGACAAGACTAGGAAAGTTCGTTATGTGCTCTCCAATGAAATAACAAAGTGTGTATATTTTGATTGATAGTTTATTGAGATTTGGCTTTGATTTCTTTGACTTCATTAGAAGTGGAACTTATTCATACAGAGAGCTTACAAAATTAAAGGAAATTCAATATTATGATAAGACTAAACAAAGTAAAATTATAGATTTTCATATCAGGGAAATAATAAATCATGCAAATAATTATGTTCCATTCTACCGTGAATTATATGACTCAGAGAAAGTGGATACAGCTGAAATTTTGAAATCAGGTAACCTCGCTAAACTCCCGATTGTTACAAAACCCATGTTGAGGATAAATTTTCCCAACTCAGTAATCTCTACCAATCATATGAAAAGAGCCATGTATGACAGAACTTCAGGAAGTACAGGCGAGCCATTCGAGTTCTACAATGATTCGAAATCAGCTCCAACACGTCAATCGGCATATATGCTATTCAATACATGGATGGGTGTTGGGCCCCATGAAAAACATGTGCAGATTGCATCTCCGAAATCTTCAACAATACAAAGCGTAGTTAGAAACAAAGCCTTCAGGAAATACAAAATATCCACTTTGAATATTAAACGAGGGAAAATTAGACAGGTTGTGTCCAAGATCAACGAGATTAACCCTGTATATTTAGAGGGCTATTCTGCGTCGCTTGACAACACAGCGTATCTAATAGACGAGCTTAAACTAGAACTTACCTGCAAGCCAAAGGCAGTTATAGCGACTTCAGAGGATCTTATCGAACTCCACCGTAGACGAATAGCTGACGTCTTCGACACGACTGTATTCAATAGATACGGTAGTAGAGAATTTTCTGGAGCTATTGCACAGGAATGTAACCTCTTTGAGGGATCCCATGTAAACACAGCGCTTTGCTATGTTGAAATTTTAGATGAAGAGGGTGAACCCGTCGGAGAGGGTGAGAGGGGACGGATCGTTATCACTGACTTTCATAACTTTGTGATGCCATTTATACGAT
>JAEOTF010000485.1 GCA_016840025.1 Candidatus Hodarchaeota archaeon | reverse complement strand
ATTTGAAATTGGTTCAAATGAGGAAGTATCTTTTTCCTGCACAATCTCGGTACAAGAAAACGTAACTTGTCTCGTAGCAATAGTGATCAATTGGTCCCCTGACGGCAACATACGCTATAGATGGGTACCTGTTTATGAAGAGGATGTTTCATTTGTAATATTCAAAACTACTCCTATAGCCACTCCTGGTTTTTCTGTCCAGAGCTTATTGCTTCTACTAGTCCCATTGGTACTTTATACGTTTAGAAGAAAAGATGATTGATTCATATGCGAATATAGGCATTCTTGGTCTAGTAAAGCTCCCAAGCTTCTAGTGCCCCTTCGGCTGTTTGAAAAGAGAAACGTAATCTTAATCCTGCTTCCTTCACCATCTGGAATTCATGGGTTGAAGTGTGAGGTCCAAAGGACAATACAACTTTGGAAAACATCCACTCATTAGAAAACCAATTCTGTAAATCTGCTATCAATCGAATATCTAAATGTTGGTCAGCCGCGTTTGGGGTTACCCAAAACGTCAACCAAGCTTCATAGTCCATTATGTTCAAGTTAACAATCTCATTCATACTAAGATACGTTTTAAGACTCTTAATTAATGGATAAATGTAGATACAACCCAAACATTCAGATTCAGGTGTGTTCATAATCGTGAACGTGAATTCTTTGCGTTCATTATGTTGACGTTCGTGGTACCTTAAATCACGGAGGTTTTCTTTCAAAGTAAAACCGTGCCTTGGCCAACGACCAGCTGTACGTTTCAATAACTTGGCACGACTAGCAATAACCGCCTGATAATCCAGTTCGACATCAGTTGCCAGAAGAGGTCTGAGGATGAACATGTCAGATTCAAGCCTCTCTGGAACTGTTTCGCTCTCAGGGTAGAATTTCAAAACATGACCACCTCATTTTCATGATTGTGTAAATTTTCTCTCAAAGACTAAAAAAGTAGCACCCCAAAGCCCATATATTGTGAATGATAGCAAAAAATAAATTGGATAGCCAAAAAGATTGATTGGCGGAGGATCAGTATAATAATAAAGATTTAGGCCAGCAGCAGAGATATCCAAGGCCACTTGAAAACATATACCAAAGAAACTAACTATTAGTCCCACTAAAACAATGTCTTTGTTAGTGAGAGATGTATCATTTGTTTTTCCAAGAGCATATCGGCCTAATTCAAAAGTGATAAGAAAACTGGGAAAAATACTTATCATGTCTGAAAAAGCGCCAAAGGTCTCTTGAAACGGGATATCTGTCCCTAATGGAACACTCGAGTAAGCTCCTGATATCCATAGGACTACGAAAAAAGAAGTGATTAATCCACTAGTAATTACTGTAATTTTTCCTCCATACACTTTGATAGAATAAATATAAGCACAAATTATCATAATTATGCTAAGGAAGAATCTCACCAAAAAAAATATCTCAATCATCATTCTTCTTTCCTCCTCTGATATAATGTCAAAATAAGTGGGATGATTGAGAGTATTCCTGATACTAGGAACATATCCAATCTATTGACAAGTAGTAAAAACGTATTGCAGATAATTACAGTAATCCCATACGAACTGATTATCAGATCGATGTTTTTCATTAATTGATCCCCCATTCTTCAGATTACAAGGAGAGATTGGGAAATTTTATTCCACTTTCAGGGATTTTACAATTCTCGAGGTTTATAAGGAGGTCTAGAGAATTCATCCGAATATTAAAATATGATCAATATTTCTTAGTCCGCATTCAACCTACTTTCAGATAAATCGGAGATGTAAAGGTTTATAATGGAGAGAATGCATGGAGAAAGAGACCAATAGATACAAAGGAAAATTGATTTCGTTGTCCGAGCGGGAAAGTGAGTTATATTGGAAAATAAACAAGAGATTGACGTAGAGGAATATTTCCAGAAAGCTTTGAAATTCTTTACAGAAGAAGCATACGAGGCTTTCAATAAACGGGACTATGACAAATATGTTGAGGTACTACCTGATCATGTGGTATATACCCGACCAGATTTGGAAGAACCTATTCGGGGGAAGGCTGCGTATCGAAAATGGATTGAGTCATTTCATGACGAGTTCCCTGAAGGACGTGTTGAATTGATTGATATTCGTCGAGACAAAGGGACGAGTTTTATCTGCGAATATTTGTTTATAACAAAAAAAGGAAAGTTTCGTGGGACATCGCGAATAATCTACAAAGGAATCGAGGCAGCGGAAATTCATGATGTCCAATCCTTAGAAATCGTATAAACTCAAATAACTCCTAATTTAAGGCATAAAAGTATAAAAAATAGCCCTTAATAGGAGATGTAAAGGTTTTTAATGGAAAGAATGTAAAGAAAAAAGAGATCAACAAAATAATTTGATTTATTTGTCATTACGAGAGAAAGTTGATAATAATGAAGAGATCACGATTAACTATCGTTTTCATAATGGCTAGTATTGTGATGATCATCATCTCATTCTTTGTGCCGTCTCAACTAGCACCTGACATCAATTTTGTTTCTGTCGTAGGGTTAGGCTTTATTTTGATGTTACTAATAGCATGTCTATATGCATATAAAGAGAAAAGCAGTAGAGCTATAAGAGCATTGAGTGCGCGCTCTTTGTGTGGTTTTAGCGTTTTTCTCACATTTCTGTTTTTTCTAGGTTTATTTAATCCTGCAGGAGTAAACACTTTTGGCTTGGTAGGCGGACCGTATCCTATCGCTCAAAATGAACTCTTTATCATGCTTTGGGTTACAAGTAGTATTCTTCTCATTATTGCAGCGCTGATCTATGAGGATCCAATTCTAAAACGCATGATTTAGAAAGCCACCAGACTACGGAATAAAAGATTGGAGAAAGTGAAAAATGGAAAATATCTGTGTGAAATGTGGTTTGAAAGTTGGCCCACAAGATCTTTTCTGCCCAAACTGCGGTTTACAACAAAACCGATCGGAAAAATGGCAAGAAACTGGGGAGGATTCGAGAAATTTAGACAGAGTGACTACGACTAATACTTTAACCCGTCCAAGAAAGTTTTATCTAAGTAGAGAAGATAAAAAGATAGCAGGAGTTTGCGGAGGTTTAGGAGAATATTTCAATGTTGACCCTGGCTTAATTAGAATTGGATCCATCGTTTTAATGATATGTGGAGGTATTTTTATTCTCTTCGGGCTGGGGATTGGAATTTACATTGTTTTCATCATGTCTGCTCTCTATTTTAGCTTTGCTTTAGCCTTTGAAGAAAATCCTAATCAAAAACCAAAACACGGGAAAGGAATTTAGAGTAAGAAATTCAAGAAATGAACCAATTCTCTTATTTTAATTGACTGATAAAAAAGTAAATTTTCCCGGTTTTTAAAAATAAACATACATGTTTTGGTTGGTTCAAGGCAATGAAAATAACTCTCACGCACCGTTTAAAGGAAACTTATCCTGATTCAATATTCGGAAGTCTAATCATAAAAAACGTTCCAAATAGAAAGAAAGATAAAACATTAGAAGGCCAAAAACGAAATTTGGAGAGAAAGATCAGGGAAGAGTATGTAGAAGTGGATAAAGACGACATGCTACAGTACTATAACACCTACTTCAAGATGGGGAAAAAAACGTATCCCATTGAATTCCAAATTAACACAATTAAAAATGGTAGGAAGTTCCCACAAGTTTCAGTACTGGTTGATAGCATGTTCGTTGCCGAACTCAAGAATAAGATTTTGACTTCGGGACATGATCTCGATGAAATCCAAGGAGAACTAACCTTCGATGTATCACAAGGGGGGGAACAATATGTGAAACTAAATGATCAAGATCAGACATTGAAAAAGAATGATGTGATTCTCAAAGACAAAAGAGGGATTCTCGCGAGCATTCTGTATGGGCCTGCAAGACGAACCGCCATAACTCTAAAAACAACCAATGCTCTGTATTTTGCCTGGTGCCCCCTTCTTATAGATGAAGAGCTCATCAGGAGCCATTTGAACATCATCCTACAAAATCTGAATAGTATATTCAAGCTTAGAACTGCTGAAATTCAATTAACTCATTCATGAAGCAACCCTATTCTCTTTCGTCAAAAAATATTGTCAGAAAATTTATTCTATTCAAGGAAGTATCAAGATCTTTTCCAGGGAGGAACCCAGGTTCCCGTTGAGGACTCAGATTCAATCTCCTCAGTTATGGTTTCATCTTCTACAGCCTTAGAAACTGATTCAATAGATTCTTGGGGTTCAAATGTTCGTTCAACCTTAATTTGAT